>CALLSU010000142.1:0-5717 GCA_938011935.1 uncultured Collinsella sp. | reverse complement strand
TTGACCTCAAAATGAGGTTAAGATGAGGCAAAGTTTGAATGGACGTGCGAACCGTTGCGTGAACAATGCGCGCACGGTTGAGTGGGCGGGGGGTGCCGTATCGGTGCTCCCCGCCTTTTTGCCAATAAGAGTGCCCCTGACCAGCGGGTTCAGAAAATCCGAATTTGATGCAAGGGGGCCAGGTTTGTTTGCACCATGTTGGTGCGAAGTAACCTGACCCCCTTACACCAAGGGTTTGACTTTTAAGACATCATTAAGGCTTGCGTTGTGGAGCAAACCGCAGGTCAATGCTATTCTTTTACCTTATCGTATAGTGTTGTATTCTGCCTGAATTCTCTACCTGCGAGTAACGGATTAAGCGCGATTGAGCGGAAAGGATGGCGTCCCCGCAAACAGGGCAAACGCAAGCGATGAGTGGCATGGACCGACATAGCGAGCTCCAGCAGCACAAGACGGCGGCCGAGTACCGTCAAGCTGCCGACGAGCACGTGCGGACCCTCAAGGATTTCTGGAAGGATTTCCTGGTGAGCGGTCTGTTTGTGCTGGCCGCCATCGTTGCCATCTTTGCGTGCCTGGCCTGGTTTGCCGCGAACAATCGAGTGAGCGCCACGGGGAGCACGATTGGGGCGAAGGGCCCGCGGTTTGTGCTCTCGGGAACGCAGGGCGGCGCGGCGGGCAAGTACGACGCTCGGGACAACTACGCGTCGGACAGTACAAGCCTTGCCGTGAACAATCTTTTCAACCTCAATAACATGAGTGCCGATGGCAGTCTCTCTCCGGGGTCGGCCGGTCAGCTTCAGCTCAACGTCAAGCCGCTCTGCAATGACCTGCACGATATTACGGTGGAGATGACCTGGGAGATTTCCGTCCAGACGAGCGTTGCAGGCACGGGCTCCGTCGCGGACGCATCGAAAAACGAAGAGATTATCAACTCGCATAAGGATCTGGTGCGCGGACACATCTTGTTTTTCCAGGACAAAGACGACTCCGGCTTTTACTCGAATCCGCTGGTCCCCACGACCACCACGGTGACTCAGGACGGGGCCAGCGTTACCGTCATTACGCAGAGGTTTACCATCCCGGCGTCGAGCTTTTGTCCTGAGAGCTCAAATAGCACGACCGAAACCGTACCCAAAACCCTCTACTGGATTTGGCTGGAGCAGTTCAAGAGCTATGTTCGCACGGGCAACGCCGGCTACGGTGGCAACCTTTTTGCGAGCGCGGACGTCGCCGCGGGATACGCAGCCCTCGTCGGCGACATCAACAGTAACCGCGCGCTATTTCCGCGCCGATAGCACGAGCGTTCCGGGCCAGGCGCCCAGCGAGGTTCCGACTGTCGAGGCCGGCATGTCCTCTGCGGGTGTGGAAGCCTGCGCCGGCTATTACAACAACGCCGACGAGGTTATTGGCAAGAACATCAAGTACATTCGCGTGCGCTTTACCGCCAAGGAGGCGGATAAATAAATGGACGAGCAGCTTAACGCCCGCGAGCAGGGCGATATCAAGCACAACGAAGAAGTGGTGAACTCCGGCGGCGACGGGTTCGGCTCGCACGGCGAAGCGCGTCCGGTTGGCCGCATCGAGCGCATCGAGACTTGGGTGAGCGGCCACCGTCGCGAATCCCTGGCCATCATGGGCCTGGTGGCTGTGCTTCTCGTGGTGCTGGGGCTGACGCTCGGATGGTTTGTCGATGCCAATCGCGGCTCCACCGTTGGCAAGATCAAGGAGCCGGCGGAGCTCAAAGTGCTGGGGCCCAACGCTACGGCAACGGAGCAGATCGATCTGAGCTACAACCCCAAATACGGCGATACCAAGACCGACAACACGGTAACGCTCAAGCGCCCGTTTTGCGTGCAGACGGGCGGCGATGGCTTTGAGCTGCAGCTTGCGAATACGACCAACATTAAAGGTCTTACTATCGAGCTGTATAAGGCCGAGGATGCGGGTCTGGGTGATACAGTCGACGTGAGCGGCACCGCAGGCGGCAAATCTTATAGCTGGAAAGCAACCGGAGAGAACCTGCTGACGAGCTTCGAATATATCAACAAGGCGAACGACGACCTGGCTACCGAGCCGGCCACCGGCGCAAACGACCCTACATTCAAGGACTACCAAAGCGTCCAGCGCAACGCACGCCCGCTCTATCGTTTCAAGGCGTTCGACAAAGGCGAGCTCAACGCCAAGACGCTCGACGGCTCGACTGGCAAGGACACACTCAACTTTATCATCAAGCTTTCGTGGGACGAGAGTGCCAAAGAGACTGACGTGATTTACCTGATCGCGCGCAACACGAGCGGTAAGTAGGAGAGGGGGCGTACATGGAGAAGCAAGAGAAGCAACAGGATGCCGAGCGCGAGCAGCTGGCGAAAACCAAAAGCCTAGTTAAGAACAAGCTGGTTGTGGCGGCAATCGCACTTGTTTGTGCCGTGGCGCTCGTGACGGGTGGCTACTTTACCTATTCCGCCTACACCGCCAACGGATTTCTTAAGTCCGTCGCCGCGACGGGCACCGCGCAGAGCCTGTTTGCGAGCGACCTACTCACGGGCTATATGAGTACACCCAGCAGCGACGAGCTCGACCGTGCCCAGCGCTCCGTTACGGTGTATCCCAGCAGCGGACAGTGCAACTTCACCTTTAGCATCTACAACTATTTGCTGAGCAACAGCAACTTCTGCAACGACAAAAACGTGACGTACACCTTAACGGTCGAGGGGCATGGGCTCGATGGTGCCACGTGGAGTTATGCGCCTCAACCCTCCGGTAACGTTACGCTTCCGGAGAATCAGCCTACCAAAAACGACTACACCGTGACGTTCCCTGAGGACAAGTTGGGGCATGTCTACTTTGTGATTAAGGCCGCGGTCGTTTCGAAGGAGAGCCCCGGCACCGAGCTCACCTGTCTGGCGGCGAAAGTCGTGCCGTCAAAGAAGGCCGAGGTCAAGACTGCTGCGGTTGAGGGCGCGCTTGTTGATGAGGCTGGTACGTTTGCTCATTATGCTGCGTACAACTACCGCGTGACGGTCACGGGCGCACCAGCGAACGTCACGCTCACGTGGGGGGAGAACGTGGAAATCGACCCGTTCTTCGAGACCAACCATGGTGTGACGGCGGATAAAACAAATCACACGGTTACGTTCACCATGGAGCCTGGCTCGATGATCGTCAACTTTTACCGAGCGGACGGCAAAACGCCTGATGTCTGGGGTGACCTGGGCATTCACGTGAGCGGAACTACCCAAACAGACACGACGAAGACTCAATAACTCTGGAAGCAGAGTTTTTAGGATAAGAGGTACGGTATCGATGAGAACGGCAAAGCGCATACTCGCAGAGTTCATGACGGTGGTCATGGTGCTCCAGGCATGCTCGCCCACGGTGGCTGCCGTGGCGGCAGGCTGGCAGAACATCTCGAGCGAGATTGCCGCCGCGACTGCGAAGGCCCCGGACACTGCTGAGAGCGGTGAGACCAAGAGCGATGTCACGACCGGGTCTGGGTCGAGTGATGCTGGTGCAGCGGGTGACGGTGCCCAGGATGGTGCTGCGAAGGGCGACGCTGCAACGGGCGGTGCCGTCGATAGCGCCGCGGGTTCCGATCCCGCGGGCGACCAGACGGAAGGCGATGGTACTGCTGGGGATGCTGCCGCTGACGATGTCGAGCAAGATGCCGATACTGAATCTTCGGAAAACGCTGCGGCCCAGGCGAATGCGACGATTACAAATCTGGATGATCTTGCCAAGCTGCTCAAAAAAATGGTGCGCAAAACATCGATCTTAAAGAAGATAACAGTGGAATCAAAAGCTTTGAAGTTACTAATTCGGCTGCGGTTGCGATGCTGGCTAGCGCTGCTGCGCAGTGTTACCGTGGCGCGGAAATTGGAATAAACTTCACGGGCGACCTCCCGGACCTCACCTCGAAGGACGAGAGTAAAACTCTGTCTTTCCAGGGCCTTGGCAGTGATGCCCATCCATTCGATGGCAAGATCTATGACGTAAAAGCGACCGGCGAGGATGACTCCGTCGAGCTTAAGACTGATCGGACGGTTTTTAATAGCCTCAAGCTGACTGGCCAAAACAATACAGTCAAGATAAAGTGGGTGGGCGCGACTAACTATAATGAGCCGATGGTCGCTTCAAAAATCAGCGGCGAGAACATGACGCTCAACGCGACGGTTGACATCGTTGATTCCGTGGGCGCCGATACGAGCAATGATAAGACTTCCGCCCTGACGGCACCCCTCCTGGGCGAGACGACGGGCGACCTGACTGTTGACGTCACTTATCGTCTCACCGGTTCCCGCAAGAACCTCAACGTAAGTGCGGCGGGCAACGTGGGCCTTCTTGCGAATACGGTCAAGGACGGAACCTTCACCGTGAAATCCGTTAAGTTTCCAGTGGACCTGGTTGGGAATGGTGCCGTCACGACAAGTTCCGACAATGCCGGCCTGCTTGTAGGCGAGGTCAAGGACGGTGCGACCCTGAGCATCGGCACTCTGGAAAACGTTCCCACCGCCACCGTCCAGTCCACGAACGGCTCCGCCGGTGGCGTTGTAGGCCTCGTCGGTTCGAGCACGGGCGCCACAGTCAATGTCACGAAGGCTCTCGACCTGCGCGCGCTCACCGTCAAAGGTACCACCGCCAGCGGCGGTCTTATCGGTAAGGTTACCAACCTCGCGCTCGGCATTACTAATGATGCAACGATTAAGCCGGCACGCAACGTCGGCGATGAAAACAGCGCCTGCTCTGGCGGTGTTATCGGCGACGCGAGCTTTGCGCGAGAGTTTACCGTTAAGCCCAATATGTTCGACCTGGGCGAGCTTGTGACGCTTGGCGCATCGCAACGCGCCGGCGCCCTCTTTGGCGTGGCCGATATTTCTAATGGCGACATCGTGGTGCAAGGCGGAACGTATAAGAGCAAACTCACCTTACCGGAAAAAATTAGCGTCAACGGCAGCTACGGTGGCCTTGTCGGTAAGGTGTTTGCGACGGCTAAGGGCGTCGATGAGGCGCTGCGCGCTTTTGTGGTCCAAAAGGACGAAGATCAGAATAGGTGCACGATCGAGTTTAACCTCGCGGGCGGGCTGTCCGATGCCGGCGGCGCTGTCGGCTATGTTGGTGATAGCACGCTTTCCAATTCACAGCCTGTCGCCGTTGTGCTCGACGGCGTGACGGTTGCGTGCAAGGGAGATGCTTCGGCGCGAGCGAACACTGGAAAGTTCGGTGGCGCCGCGGGCGTTGTCGACAAGCGTAACGTCCTTGACGTGCGAGATTTCAAACTTACAAGCGATAATCCTATCGGTAAGGCGCAAAGCAACCGTGCCGCGGGAATTGCGGGCTCCGCGTGGAATGCTGTTATCAAATTCAGCGGCATCACGGACCTGTCGGGCGCAAGTTTTGCCGAAAACAGCACGACGGGCCAGCTCGTATACGAGAACTACAACGCTCTGATTTTTGCTGTCGGCGATGGCTCTGGCGACAAATTGAACGATCAAGGCGCTACGGGCTGGATATTCAAGCGTAGCAGCACGGCCTCAAAGACAGACGACATCGCGACCTGTGGCGAGGTCATTCGCTTGGGAAAAGGCCTGGGCAATAGTTTTATTACGCTTGACCCCAGCACTCACAAACTGACCTGGCCGGCGCCGTTGGGACTGGCTAACGGTGCGTTCCCCCTAACCTCAGTTGAGGAGTTCGGCAAAGTTGCGATGACCTGGCAGTCC
>CALLSU010000141.1:0-20558 GCA_938011935.1 uncultured Collinsella sp. | reverse complement strand
GCGGGGCACTTTTCGCTAAAAGGACAAAACCGCAGGAAAAACCTGCCAAAATAAACTGTCCCTAAATGGCAGGTTTTACTGGAGGGTTGCGTCGATTGCCTTGACCAGGGCGCTGCGCATGCCGGCGTCCTCGAGTGCAACGACGCCCTTGATGGTGGCACCGCCGGGCGAGCATACGGCATCCTTCATCGCCGCAGGATGCTGGCCAGTTGCAAGCTGCAGCTTTGCCGTACCCAGCACCATCTGGCTCACAATGCGATAAGCATCCGCACGCGGGATACCGTGCTTGACCGCCGCATCGCCCAGGGCCTCGATTGCCATGGCGACAAACGCCGGAGCGCAACCACCCACCGTGCCGCCCACAAACAGCAGGCTTGTGTCGAGCTCGACGACAGCGCCAAGCTTACCGAGCAGGTCGAGCACCACAGCACGCTGCTCGTCGTTAAGCGTCGAAGCCTTCTCGCAGGCGATGACGCCCTCGCCCACCGAAACCGGCGTGTTGGGCACCGTCGAGATATGCGCGACGCCCGGCAGGACCTGCTCCCACTTGGCACTGTCCCAGGTCCAGGCAACCGACAGAACGACCTTTTTGGCAAGAGCATCCTTGAGCGGGGCGAATACCTTCTCGATCATGTACGGTTTGACCGCAGCGACCACGATATCGGATGCGGCGACAACCTCGGCGGCATCGTGGCAGGCGACCATGCCGCGCACCTCGCAACGCTCGACCAAAGCATCGTAGCGGCCTGCGCAGGCGCACATGTCGCCCGCGGCCACGCCGGCGGCAATCCAGCCATCGGCCATAGCACTCGCCATATTGCCAAAACCGACAAATCCGATCTTCATATCACACAGTCCTCTCAGATGCGTTCCTCAAAAACGAAAGTCATTGTCCCACGCTATTGTTTCGTATTGCCGACCTACTTGTGATACGGCTCGCCACGGCTAATCTTGCAGGCGCGGTAGATCTGCTCCAGCAGCACCACGCGCGCCAGGTTGTGCGGCAAGGTAATGCGCCCAAAGCTGAGCATCTCGTCGGCGCGGGCGCGCACCTCATCACTCACGCCGTCCGAACCGCCGATTACAAAGGCAATGTCGCTACTACCTCGCAGCATAAGATCGTCGAGCCTCGCCGAGAGCTCCTCACTCGAACGCTCCTTGCCCTCAATGGCCAGCAAGATCACATGCGCTCGAGACGGCAAGGCAGCAAGAATCGCCGCCCCCTCCTTGTCACGCGCAGCATCCACACCGCCCGCCTTAGCCGGGTCGATATCGGCCACCTCGCGGATATCCACCTTGGCATAGGCACCCAGACGCTTGGTGTACTCAGCGCACGCGTCCTTCCAAAAGCGCTCCTTGAGCTTACCGACGCAAACGACGGTGTATTTCACGCGCGTCTACTCCTTCGAATCGTTTTGAACTTTGCCGGCGGCCAGCATCTGCTCGAACATCGAGGCCGACTGCGAAAAGTCGCTCGGCAGCACGACCGTCGAGGTTTTACCCGTGCGAGCGAACTCCGTCATCATCTCGGACCACTGCGTAAACATGAACAGTTGGTTGGCCTCGTCATTGCCGACACCCGTCTCCTGGATGATCTCGAGCGAATCTTTGATACCCAGCGCGATGGCCTTGCGCTGGTTGGCGATGCCCTCGCCCGCCTTTTCCATAGCCTCGGCCTCGGCGGTCGCCTCGGTGACGCGTTTGATGCGGTCGGCCTCGGCGAGCTCCTGCGCGGCAGCGCGCTTGCGCTGGGCAGCGTTGATGTCGTTCATGGAGTTCTCAACCTCGGTCGGCAGTGCGATTTTGGTGATGAGCGTCGACACGAGGGTGAAGCCGTAGGCGGCCATCTGCTCGGAAACGGTAGCGTTGACATCCTTGGCGATGTCATCCTTCTTGGCAAAGACCTCATCGAGTGTGTAGACGGGGATGGAGGAGCGCAGGGCGTCGGTGATGAAGTCGCGCATCTGGTCGACGGGCTCCTGCAGCATATAGTAGCTCTTGTAGATGCCCGAATCTGCCGGGCCGGCGCCCATGTCATAGCTCACGTGGTACTGAGCGGAGACCTCAAGGCCAATGGTCACGTTGTCCTGGGTCTTAACGTCGATGCCAAAACCATTTTTCATGGTGCGCAGGCTCACCGTGGCGGCCTTGCGGTCGATCACGGGCACCTTCACGTGGAAGCCCGCGTTGACGATACGGTTGAACTTACCCAAGCGCTCGATGATTACGGCGTGCTGCTGTTCAACGACATAACAGGCGTTGGGGAGCAGCAGCAACAGGATGATGATGGGAATCAAAAGGCTGGTAAGGGCGGCGATGATACCGGAAAACAGCATGGTCTCTCCTCTGATAGGCACACGTTGCCATTAGGATACCCGTCCAAGGAGATCGTGCATAACAAAAAAGCCCCCATTGCTGGGAGCTCTTTCATTTAATGGTGCGGGCGAAAGGACGTCCGCGTATCCGCTTCGCGGATCCGCACCGGCTTCGCCCGCCTGCCGGCGGACTCGCCAGCTCGCTAAAAACGCTCCGCGTTTTCTTTACGCTCGCTCCTTCGCAGGTTCAAGTCCCCGCGGTGGGCCCATAACAAAAAAGCCCCCATTGCTGGGAGCTCTTTCATTTAATGGTGCGGGCGAAAGGACTTGAACCTTCATGGGGTTGCCCCCATACGGACCTGAACCGTACGCGTCTGCCAATTCCGCCACGCCCGCGTGCAGGAATTAGAATAACGGAGCGCCACCGCGAACGCAAGAACTATTTTTGAAAAAGTTTGCAGGCATTTTCCCAAGCGGCATGCGCGATTGTTTCGGCGTCCTCACCAGTGCGATCGACACGGTCGTTAACCAGCGCGTTTGCCGTAATGGAGATCATTGCGGGCTCGCATTCAAGACCGCGGATGGGCTCCGGAGCCATATACGGGCAATCCGTCTCGAACAAAATTCGATCGAGTGGGGTTGCCGCAAATGCCTCGCGCACGTCGTCGTTGCGCTTAAAGGTGGCCGCACCACCATAGGCGATATAGCAGCCCAACTCCACAAAGCGCTCCATCGTGGCGCGGTCCTCGCCAAAACAGTGCAGCACACAACCGGCCTGGGGCACGCCCACCTCACGAAGCACGTTGTAGGCGTCCACGTGCGAGGTACGCTCCCCATCCGAGTCCTCGTGCCGCAGGTGCAACTCCACCGGCACATTGCAGCGCACGGCGACTTCGAGCTGACGTGCCATGCAATCAATCTGCACGCTGTGGGGCGCCGGCGTGATGTCGTCGTCGTAATCCATGTGGTAGTCCAGACCGATTTCGCCAATACCGGCGCATAAGGGATCATCGAGTGCGGCAACGACCTGTGCGTGAACGTCGTCGGTATAGTCCGGCGCGCCATACGGATGCACGCCGGCAAGATACTTGATCTGCGGGATATCCTGCATCGGCAGAATCTCGCGCGTCAGCCAGTCGCTATAGTCCGTCACGCTGCGCTTATCGGCAATGGGATCGAAGACCGTCACCAACAGGTCGATGCCTGCCGCCTTGGCACGCACGAGTGTCTCGGGCACATCCTTGCCCCAGAACGAAAGCAGATGCGCATGTGTGTCGGCAAGCGGTGCCAAGGGCACGGGACAAGCAACCGTCTTCTTTTTTTTGGTAAACGTCACGCGTTCGGCATTAAGCGTCATGGGAAAGCTCCCGGGCCAGACGGACAAAGTCGGCAACATCGAGCGTCTCGGCGCGCGTGGTGGGTGCGATACCGCAAGCCTCAAAGGCGGCATCGAGCACGTCCTTGGCAAAGCCGTTGGCGCTCATGGAATTGCGGATGGTCTTGCGACGCTGAGCAAATGCAGCATCAATCACGCGGGCCACAAATTCGCGATTGAGTCCTTCGGGCACCACACCGTCAACACGGTCGATACGCACGACGGCCGAGTCCACGTGTGGCGCCGGCATAAAGCAACGCGGCGGCACCTCAAAGCGACCCGTTACCTGCGCATACAGGCCAAGCTTTGCCGTATAGCCGCCATAGGTCTTGTTGCCCGGCACTGCGGCAATGCGATCGGCAACCTCCTTTTGCACCATGACGACGGCGCGCTTGAGCGCCGGCATCGTCTGGAAAAATTGCAAAATGATCGTCGCCGCCACGTTATAGGGCAAGTTCGCGACAAATACCGTCGGCTCACCGCCCGCAGCCTGCTCAATCTGCTCCGGGCCCACCTTAAGCGCGTCGCCCATGATAAAGCGGAAGTTGGCATAGTCGGCGGCGTGGGCGTCGAGCACCGGTTCGAGCTCAGGATCGGCCTCAATGGACGTAACGCACGCCGCTTCCTGCAGCAACGCAAGTGTCAAAGTACCGCAACCCGGACCCACCTCGAGTACGCGCTCGTCACCTGCAAGCTCGGCAAGCTCGCAGATACGCTCGATCACATGATTGTCGATTAGAAAGTTCTGGCCCAGGCGATGCTTGGTCGCAAGGCCAAACTCCTCCAGCAGCTCCCTTGTTGCCGTGGGGTTTGCCAAAGGCGAAGTTGTCATAGTTGCCTCCTTAGCATGATGGCGGCGTCTTGAAACGAAAGGGCATGGACCGTTGCGGCCATGCCCTTACATCTAAACAGCAAATTGCCGATATGGCGCTCGCGCGGTCTCTACGCCAGACGCGGGAACAGCGGATCGCCCTTCTCGACGGGCCGACCACCAGCAAGCAGGCCCCAAGCGCAAATGCCCTTGAGGTCGTCGGTCGCGGCCTCGTTCTCGCAGGACAGGCGGCGCAGGGCCTCGGCAGAGGTCTGAGGCATGAGCGGCATCAGCAGGTGAGCGGCAATGCGGATGGCCTCGAGCAGGTTGTAGATCACAAACGCCAGCTCGTCAGCCTTGGCCTCGTCCTTGGCAAGTGCCCAGGGCTCGGAGTCCTCGATGTAGTGGTTGGCGGCGTGGATGAGCTCCATAACCTCATCCTTGGCTCCACCGTAATCGAGCACGTCCATCTTGGCCATGTAGCGCTCGACCAGGCCATCGGCGATCTTTGCCAGCGGGTTGTCGAACGCATCGAACGATGCGGGCTTGGCGGGCGCGCAACCGTCAAAGTACTTGCCGCTCATGTTGAGCGAACGCGAGATAAGGTTGCCCCAGCTGTTGGCCAGGTCGGCGTTGTAGACCTGCTCCATGCGATCGAAGCTGATGGCGCCGTCGGTACCGGGAACGACATCGGTCATAAAGTAGTAGCGATAGCCCTCGACGCCCAGCATGTCGATAACGTCCTGCGGAGCGATGGCGTTACCGCGGCTCTTGGACATCTTCTCGGCCTTGCCGGTCTCGGCATTGCGCACGGTCAGGAAGCCGTGGGCAAAGACGTGCTCGGGCAGGGCCTCGCCGATGGCCATGAGCATGGCGGGCCAAATGACGCAGTGGAAGCGGATGATGTCCTTACCCACGATGTGGAACTGCGCGGGCCAGCGATAGGCCAGCTCGGCACGCGCCTCGTCGGTGTCGACACCGTAGCCGACGGCCGTCATATAGTTGAGCAGCGCGTCAAACCATACATAGGTCACATGGCCCTCGTCAAACGGAACCTGGATGCCCCAGTCAAAGCTCGTGCGACTCACGGAAAGGTCGTTGAGGCCGCCCTCGACAAAGCTGCGAACCTCGTTCATGCGGAACGCAGGCTCGACAAAGTCGGGGTGCTCGTCATAGAGCTTGAGAAGCTTGTCCTGGAAGGCGGAAAGCTTAAAGAAGTAGGACTCCTCCTGGACGCGCTCAAGCGGACGGTGGCAGTCGGGGCATAGATGCTGGCCGACGCTGCCGTACTCCTCGTCGCCCTTCTGGACCTGCGTATCAGTGAAGTAGGTCTCGTCAGGCACGCAATACCAACCGTCGTAGCTGCCCTTATACAGGTAACCGGACTCCTTCATGCGCTCCCACAGGTACTGCACGGCATGATGCTGGCGCGGCTCGGTGGTGCGGATGAAGTCGTCGTTGGAAATCTCGAGCTTGCTCCAAAGCTCCTTGAAGTGCGGGGCCTGGCTATCGGTCCACTCCTGCGGCGTCATGCCATGCTTGGCTGCGGCCTCGGCGACCTTCTCGCCGTGCTCGTCCATGCCGGTCAGGAACTTGACGTTATAGCCGGCGGAACGGCGATAGCGAGCCTGAACGTCGGCGATGATGGTGGAATAAGCCGTGCCCAGGTGCGGATCGGCGTTGACGTAGTAGATGGGCGTCGTGATAAAGAACGAAGGCTTGCTTTGATCCATGGGGTTTGTCCTCCAGAAAAACGTTGCATACAGAGGATGATTCTAGCGCAAGGGCTGGATATCCTCCATCTATTGCATATCGAGCACCATGGCATAGACATCGCGCTTGCGGCGCGAATACTTCTGAGACAGGCGCTTGGCCACCGCAGACGCGGGCTCCCCCTCCTCGAGCGCGGCGCGGATATCCTCGCGCAGGGCCTCGTCGGGATCCGCTGCCGTGGCGCCGACCGGCACGATACCGGCCTCCTCATCCTCGCTCGGTGGCGCGATGACCAGCGCAATCTCGCCCTTTACCTCGCCGCGAGCACGCAGCTCCTCGGCAAGCTGGTCAGCGGGCCCGCGCAAGACCTCCTCGTGCAGCTTGGTGAGTTCGCGGCAGACGGCGACCTCACGCTGGGGAAAGACCTCCGCCACGGCCTCGAGCGTCGCCACGATACGATGTGGAGACTCGTAGAAGATGAGTGCGCCAGGCACCACGGCAAGGCGCTGCAAACGGCGCACACGGTCGCCGTGCTTTCGGCCCAAAAAGCCCTCGAAGAAAAAATGCTCGCAGGGAATGCCGGACGAAACGAGCGCCGTGACGCAAGCAGAGGGCCCGGGAATAACTTCGACGGGCACATCGGCCTCACGCGCCGCCTCGACCAGCGCCTGGCCGGGATCGGACACGCTCGGCATGCCGGCGTCCGAGGCAAAGGCGAGGGTCTCCCCCGCCAGCAGACGGTCGACCAGGCCGGCAGCGCGGCTAGCGATCACATTCTCGTCGCAACGGACAAGCGGCTTGGAAATGCCCAGGTGCATCAGCAGCTTTGACGTCACACGCGTGTCTTCGCAGCAAATGGCATCGGCGGCGGCAAAAGCCTCGCCAACGCGCGGGGACAGGTCGCCTAGGTTGCCGATGGGCGTGCCGACCACATAGAGTTTGCCCGTATGGGCGCTGTTTTGCGTCATATCAACCTATTCAATCATGCCGCGCTCGAGCGTACCAAGCGCCGCGCGGGCGTCCCATGCTGCAATGCGCTTCTCGGTCTTCCACGTTTGGAAGAACCAACCGGCAGCCGGCGCAAACGAAGCCAGCTGGTTGGCGATAAACACGCGCTCGTAGGCATTGCGGCCCTCGGGCGTAACCGACGAGTTGGCAAAGATCGCCGCACCCGACCATTCGCCCACCAGCACGGGGAACCCAGTCGAAATCGCTTCTTTAAGCTCGCGCTTGTTACGCGAAATCGCCGTCGTCAGCCCGCGAGGGCTCGTGATGTCGAGCGCATACTCGTCGCGGTAATGGTACAGGTGAAGGTCCATGTAGACGTTCTTGTACTTGGCGCCGCGCATAAAATGCTTCCACTCGCTGGGATGCCCCGACGACGAGAAGACGACGATCTTATCCTCGGGCATATACGAACGGACGAGCTCGTAGGCATCGCGATAGAAATTGCGCAGGTAGTGAGCAGGAATGCCATCCGTCATGGTGAAGAGGCTCTTGCGAACGCTCATCTGCGGCGTGTCCAGCAGCTCAATGCCCAGCAGGCTCTCGGCCTCGCCATAGCGATCGGCCAAGCGCTCGAGCACGTCGAGTGCGACATGACGGCCGTTGGTGGACGAATGCCACTCGGCAACAGCCTCCGGCGTGGTGGGCGAATCGTTGGAATCGCCCTGGCCACCGGGCACGGTTGCCAGATCGAGCAGCACGCGGATGTCGTACTTGGCAGCCCACTCAATTGCGCGGTCGATGTAATCGACAACCGATATGTAGGAGGCATCGGACTCCTGTGAGCCAAAGGCATACCAGGGCACCGGCAGACGCACGGCATTGAGACCGATCTGCGCCATGCGACGAAAATCGTCCTCGCTCACAAACGTCTCGTAATGGCGGCGCATGCGCTCGTTATAGGCGGCGGTACCCATGGCCTCCTGTAGCTCGGCCGCGTTGGATGCACCGGTCGCCGCGTACAGCGACGGGGTCACCCAAGGCTCGGGAATAAACCAGCCAGAGAGATTAACGCCGAGTATCCTCTCCATCACTGCCCCCTTCGGATCATGCAGGTCGAACCCGCATCGTATTGCATAGGATAAGTATCGTTTTGAGTATACCCGCGTGTGCGGACAGGCGACCGAACGGTCTGTAAAGTGACGCGAAAGTGGGAGGAATGTCTGGGGCGGGCGGGCTCGGAATGGTGCGACGAGGTGTGTACGCGCGCCGGAGGCAGGCACCGGAAAGTGTGTCCCGTTCTGAGCCCTTATTCTGGGACGCAGTTTCCGCAGAACCCTACATAAAAGAAAAGGACCCCTTTGCAGAGGTCCTAGTCAATTCAAGGTGGCGGGGAAGGGAATCGCGTCCGCGCGCTGCGCGGACGGACCGCTGCGGCGCTTACGCGCCTTGCGAGCTGCGCTGGCAAACGCTTACGCGTTTACTCAGCTCCGCGCCCTCACGGGGTTCGATTCCATGTGGGGGCTGCATAAAAGAAAAGGACCCCTTTGCAGAGGTCCTAGTCAATTCAAGGTGGCGGGGAAGGGAATCGAACCCCTGACACGAGGATTTTCAGTCCTCTGCTCTACCAACTGAGCTACCCAGCCATTTGAGGTGTGCCTTGTTTCAAGGCTTGATTAGTATAACCAAGGACGCGTTCCGGTCAACCGAGAATTTCAAAAAAGTTTTTGAGCACAGCCTCGGTTCTTTAAATCGGCACGTCAGAGGCATCAGCCGGCAGCAAGAAGTTTTTCGCTCAGAGCCGCACGGGTAAACTCACTTGGCGTCATCCCCTCGGCAGCCGCCCGTCGACGAATGGCCTCCTTCATTCCCAGAGGAATCTTGACCGACAGCGTTGCCGTCCCCTCACCTGAGAGTGGGGGCCGTCCATGCACGATCCCACCAACGGTGTGTTCGCCATCCGGAAACTCTCCGCGCTCGTACGACTCGCACCACGCGTCAATCATTTCATCCGTTACAACCTGACCATTAGCGGCCGTATACGTCTTGCCCATCATCGACCCCTTTGCCGAGCCCGTTCAATCTCCTGCCAAAATTTCTTCTGGACTGGAGACAAGGCATGAATGATAAGCCCCCACGGACAAGCTCGACCGCGACAAGCTCCACGCTTCGTCCGTCTGGGAGCCATCCAATCGCAAGCCATCTCGGCGGCTCGTCCTTCGGCTCGCGACGAATGCACTCAGTAACCGCAAGCCAAGCGCTAAGCACCTGCTTTTCCGTCAGGTGCTTTTTAGCGTTGGGATGGATCTCAACATCCATGCATCTTCTCCTCCATCTTACCCAATTTCGTATGACGAAAGTCCGCTGTCGCCAATTCTTAAGCCGGCACGCGTTGGAGAGCAGGGGTCGAAACAATGATTGAAGGACGCTCTAGTACGGCCCAGGCGCCGGGGCAGGAGCACATACGCCAGGGACGTACGTTTTCGTAGCATACGAGGACATAGCCACGTGCATCGATAAAGGCGATATCGATGGGATAGGCCATAAAACACGTATGGACCGAAGAGCAGCGTGGAAATGCCATGACGAGCGGCAGACCGTTGGCGGCAACCGGACACCGTCCCAGCATGCCGCGCAGGCGCACGGCAAACGACTCCGCCACCGCAAACTCGGCCGGCGTCCAGCCCAGCCTATTGAGTGCCCGCGCGTAGGCGATGTAGGACGAGACCGCGGTCACATGACCACCCCCGGACGCCATGGATCGACCGTCACCGCGCGCTCGTGCGACAACGTTGTCGGCGCCCCCAGCGGAACGCCAGCGATGCTGAGAGAAGTCGGCCACGGCTCATAGTGCATGGTGCAGGTGTAGGTCCTAAACGTACCGGATAGGGAGAGCAGGCCACCATCCGATGCCTCCGCGCCTTGCTCGCTCGACACTTCGATCTGCAAGTCATAGCCTTCCATGGCATTCAGAATTTGAGTCCGGACCGTCGCCGAGGCATCGACAGAGCTTTCGTCGCCCTCCCCGCTCGGCGCCACGGCGTGCGCCAACACGATGTCGGGCACCACGCGGTCGAAGCGCGCGACAGCGCTGGCATAGATCATGACGTTGTACACGATGAGTGCCAGCACCAGCAAAACGGGCGTAACCACTGCCATCTCCACCGTCGCTTGGGCGCGCTCCTCGCGCAGACGCATGCGGATACTCATTACGACCCACCGCCCAGAGCGCCAACCAGCGTGGCGACATCGACGGTGAGCGGGATGGAGCCGCCGCCGGGCAGAGGAATCTCCGCAAGCGTGAACGTCGTGCCGCTGATGGTGCGTTCGACTTGATATTCCAACGCCTCGCAAAGCGCCTTGGGATCGGTCACGCCCAACGGAATACTTCGCAGCTTGTCTTGCGCTTGAAAGAAACCAGCAATGTCAGACCCCGGGCTCTTAATGACGTTGGCGGAATCGGTCAGCACCGGCTTTCGCAGGCGCAAGTCGCACGGTTCCAGACCCAGCGCCGCCACGGACGCCGAAACGGTATCGCCGAGCCACGATGCGATGGAGCCCAACGCGCCGCTGCCCCCTCCTAGGCCTTTAATCATCTCGCCCATAAGTTCGTCGGCCGAACCTTGGATGTCTCCGTATCCCACAAGCAGCCGCCCCCAAACATCCATGACGCCATCGAGTACGCCGGCAACGCCACCCGAGCGTTCCTTCAATGTCGAGAAAAATCGCGAAAGCACGTTGTTTTGCGCCGTCGCCTCATCGGGCGCCAGTACCGCGGCAGAGATGGCACCGCGATCGCCAAGCCTGACTGCCGTGTTAAACGAAGAGTTGAGCTCATCGGGGCTCGAGATGGCACCCGAAACCGCAAAGGCAACCACGCCGTTGCGACCGGGAGGAGCGATACGCGGACGCTCGCCCGAAAGCGCTTTGATGGCCTGGTCAAACGCATTGCTCGCACGGTCGGTCTCGTCTTCGGTCTGACGTTCGAGCTCGAGCTCTTTGTTGCGGCATTCGACGTAGCCTTCCAGGGCGTCTTTAAACTTGCCAAAGTGATACTCGAAGCCGTTTTCGATAGAGGTTGAAGGCGCCGCAACAGCACCAAGCGACAAAACGCCAAAATGGCATTTGCTGCATTTATCCTGTCCATCGTAATCGGCAACCGAAGCAAATCCGCTCGACGTCCCTTTCTTATAGTTAGGGCAGGTCGTCCCGTAATGCAGATACGCCTTGTCATCGTTCACGCTAGTCGGCCACACCGCATCGGTATAGAGTTCCGTCGCCCGAACCTCATCAGAGTTGCGCGGCAGCAGCGGAATATAGGAGGAAACCCTGTCTCCGTTCTCGGTTATATGTGCCCGATCGACCTCCGCGCTCGCATAGGTATAAAACGCCTTACGCGCCGCAGACTCTGCCTTCATCTCGACACTCGAGCCGCGGGGCTTCTCATTTGTCAGACGCCAATGGTAGTAGTCCTTCGCGCGATCAAGGGCAACTTGGGGCTCCCACGTAACACTCGATGAGTAATGCGGATTTTGAACACCGGAAAGATCCGTTAGGCTTTTCGCACGCTCCCACATACAAGAACAGCTGCCGACCGAGCCCTTGTCAGACCCACCACAATCCGCCAGCCAAGCGCGCTCCTTTGCCTTCGCCGTCTCCTCCGAGGCCTTCCGCAGCTCCTCGGCCGCACGCTCTAAATCATCTGATGTGTCTTTAATGGTATCGGTCGAGATCTCTGACCCTTTGAGCGCAGCAAAGTCCGACTCGGATGTCCTGGGCACGGCAAGCGCCGTACCGGTATAGGTCACACTATCGGTATCCTGCGCCGACACCGCCTGCGTGGCACGCGCGGCGATCAGATACGGCAGAGCCGTCTCGATTTTCTGTAAGCCTTCCGATGCGCTTTTGGCAAACTTGTTGCGCGTTTTAATGATCTCGATCCCGGTGTCGACCATATTGCCGGCAACCGGCTCGGCACCCGGGATGAGGATGGCGACCAGGCCCGTCCCGATCGTGGCAAACCCCGCCAGCCCCAGACTCAAGATACTCGCATCAACCACCGTGGCAGCCGTGTGATAGGACGACACTACGTTGGCACCCGCCAGCGCGCCGCTATCGGCCGCCACCTGGGTATCCCCGGCACGCGACATGCTCCATATCGCCGCCGTCGACGAAAACAGCAGCGTGAGCACCACCAAGATGACCACCGCAGAGGAGAGCGTGGTGTAGGCGCCGTCTTCGATAAACAGGTCAATTCCGGCACGACCCATAAAGCCGCCTCGCTTGCGATGGCAGCTCGGACGGCGCGTCAAAACGCGTCTAGACCAGAAACGCTTAATCCCATGTAGCAATCCACGAATCATAATCTCCCTCCAGCCATTCGGGACGCGATTGATACGAGACATCGACTTTGAGCTCAACGTAGCCGCCCTCGGCGGTACCACCCATAGCCTGCGCAAACGCACCGATCACAGGCAACGGCTTGACCTCGCCGGAAACGGACACGGACGAGGCGCCACCCGCACCGACCCGGACAAGCTCGATATCCCACGACAACGGCCCGCCGGCATGAAAGATCGAAACGTTGGGCACTGCGGCAAGTCGGCGGCGGGTGAACTCCTTAAGATCGTCGTCCTCCGCCGTCGTCGTGGTCATGAGCCGCGCGGTCTCGGCGGCGGCAGACTCCATGACCGCGCGCGTATAGAGCAGACACACCGGTTGCAGTGCGAGAAGGATGAGCGTCAGAAACGTCGGCAGCAAAAAAGCGGCCTCGACCGTAGACTGCGCCCGGTCCTCGCGCGCGATATCAATACAGCGCGATGTCCTTAGCACCCGCAGCAGCGTCGACAACCGATGTCGAGGCAACGCCATGAGATGCCGCCCGCTCGACCAGCGCCGCCAAGCGCCCATCGGTGCCAGCACGCCAAAGCCCCGCAATCGCCAGCACGATCGATAACAGCGCCACCGTGACGATGGCGTATTCCACAGTCGCTTGGGCAACCTCTTCACGCAGAACGCCATGCATTTCACGACCCCTCCTTTGAGCTTATTGTTTGCGGAACCAGGCGCACAGCGCGCAGGCGACACGAAGTATCACCAGCATCCGCGGCAACCGTCACCATATCGACCCAACCGCGTCCGTCACGCACGATGGCGCCCCACACGTTTCCCTTGATGTCGAGATAGCCGCTCAGAGCAAGTTGCGCCGTGGGTACCTCGCGATAGGCACGCAGCATATCCGCCGCCGCTTCGGTCATCGGTCGGTCCTCGGACCATGCAAGCCGGACCGCAATCGCGTTGCCCTCAGGCGAATCCGTCGCAGTGCCAGACCGCTTGTCGAGCGTCCGCAGAAAGGTTTGCGCCGTGACAGCGACATCCGAATCGTCCGCATCTCGCATCTCATCTTTTTGAGACGCCACCGCCGAATCTGAGCCCAAATCGGAGGCGGTCCCAGGACGCTGCTGCCGCGCGGCGTTAAGCCCCCAAAGCACCGCCGCTATCGCCACGGTCAGGCAAGCAAACACCAGCAGCATCCCGATGGGGCGCTCGCCCTCTACAGGCTGTTGATGCCCTCGCTGATAGCGTTCCATAGATCTTGGACCTTGCCCTTAAATGCGACGATGGCGATAATCGCGATCACCACGAGCACGCCGACCAAGATGGCATACTCGGTGGTACCCTGTGCACTCTCCTCCTGCAATAGTTCCTTGGCGCGCTGACGAACATGTGCCGCCCGGCAAAACGCCCAGCCCTGGACCTTGCCAGCAGCGTCAGTCATCGTGTTCATGTATTCCTCCCTACATCATCCCGCCTGCTCCCAGCAGCGGGCCCAATATGGACAGAAGCAACGCCGGCAAGATGAGCGTGCCGGTGGGAATCAGCAGCTTGACGGGCGCACGCTCGATCTCGCGCTCGACCGCGGCGCGATGAGCCGCACGGATCTCGCGACTTTGAGCGGCCAGCGTCTCGGCAAGTGGGGCACCCAGGGCGAGCGCCTGCCCCACCGTGATGGCAAAGGTCTCGAGCGCTCGCACGTCCAGGTCGCGCGCGGCGGCCAACAACTCGTCCTCACGCGTGCCCACGCCCACCTGCCACGCCATGCAGGCGCGCTCAAGGCGAAGAGCCAGCACTGACCGGCGGTTGGCGCAGAAAATCTCAAGCGCCGCATCAAACGAAAGACCGGCCGAAAGACCCAAGCGCACAACATCGATCATCTCGGACACTTCGCCGAGCGACACTCGCGCCGGGCCGCCCGCTCCAACCGCGCCCTTCACTCGCGCGGTCAGAGCATCGACCACCGAGCGACCCGCGGCAGCGACCAGCACCGCCTCGCGCTTGCAGGCCCCTGCGATCTTGCGTGCATCCGCCCGATCAAAACCCGTCGCGACAAATACACTCAGGGCGCACAGGCAAGCCGCAACTGCAACCGAGGCGCTCATAGCTCCACCCGCATAATGCGCCGGATAACCACCAGGGCAACGGCGTTGAGGGCAAGACCCAGCACCACAGCGCCCGCGCCGGCAGGCGTCGCAAGACCGCGACGAAAATCTGCCGAAAGCAGCGCCAACACCGCGCACATGCCCGCCGGCATCGCCGCGACCATATGCGCAGACATGCGAGCCTGCGACGTCTTAACATCCAGGCGGCGCTTGAGCTCAATGCGCTCCCCCACCATGCTCGACGCCTCGGACAGTAAGTCGGCAAGCGGAGCGCCGGTGCGCTGAGACACCTTAAGCGCCAAGGTCACAAGCGAAAGACCGGGGGCGTCGATACGTACGAGCAAGTCATCGAGCGCGTCGGTCGCCGAGATGCCGCAATCGATCGCCGCCGCCACCCGCAAAAACTCGGTATGCACTGGCTCTTGCGCATGAGCGCCCACAAAGCGCATGCCCTGGGCCAGCGAATGTCCCGAGGCAAGCGACATGGAAAGTGCGGTAAACGCCTCGGGCATCGCCTCTTCTGCATCGTGTTGCTCGCGCCGGCTCTCAAAGCCATCCCGGGCGGCACCAACGGCAAACGGAGCAACAAGTCCCAAGGCAAATCCGAGGGGCGATAACGACACCATCGTTAGTAAAACGCAGCAGACACCGCTCGATAGCAGCAGAAACGCCAAACGTCCCGAAGCATCTTCGATCACGAGGCCAAGGCGATGCGCCGGAGCCAGCGATGCCCACGAACGGGCGATCTTTTTCAGCAGATCGTTTTCCACCAGCTCACGCGGCAGCTTCTCTGCCACCGTCTCGAGCGCCTGACGTGCCAGCTCCGCCGGCGGTACCTGCGGCACACGAGGTTCCGCCCCGCACGCCGTCGCGACAGAAAGCCCTGCCAAGCCCCCTACGACGAGGGGCACAGTGATCTCCATTCGTCCACCTCCTCTTGTGTGAGCGTCCCCGACCGCAGGCCTTCTGCGATAAACGGCGGCTCGCGGTCAAGCGTCCAGGTGCGCTCGGCGGCATCGAACGTCACATAGCGCTCGAGCTCTACGCCGCCCGATGCGGCGCGTCGCACCCCCGAATACGAGGAGACGAAGCGCCTGCCATCGGCGTGGCGCTCGGACATCACGATACCGTCGAGTGCCATGGCAATCTGCTCCTCGATGAGCTCGCTCGGCAGATCGATGCCATAACGTGCAAGCAACGTCAGACGCACCACGGTCTCCTGTTCTGAACCCGCATGAAGCGTGGTGAGCGACCCGTCGTGGCCCGTGTTCATGGCCTGCAACATGTCGCAGCACTCGGCACCGCGCACCTCGCCCACCACGATGCGGTCGGGGCGCATGCGCAGGGCATTAGTCACCAGGTCGCGGATCGTCACCGCGCCCTCGCCCTCAATTGAAGCCTCGCGCGCCTCTAGGCGCACCACGTGCGGATGATGCGCAAACTTGAGCTCGGCAGAGTCCTCGATCGTCACGATGCGCTCGCCGGTGGAAATCTCACATGACAACGCGTTGAGCAGGGTGGTCTTACCAGATCCCGTGCCTCCCGCAACCGCCAAGTCCTGTCGCAGCGACACCGCACACGACAGCAGCTGCGCATACCAAAGCGGCAGCGATCCCAACCCCACGAGCTCGTCCAGCGAGCAGATACGGTCCGAGAACTTTCGGATGGTGAGAATCGGTCCGTCAATCGCCACAGGCGGAATCACCGCGTTGACGCGATAGCCCGTTTTAAGGCGGGCGTTGACGATGGGGCTGCGCTCGTCGATACGGCGGCCAAGTGGCGAGATAATGCGGTCGATAAGCACACGGATCTGCTCATCATCCTCAAACGCATGCTCGATGGGGTACAAGACGCCGCCGCGTTCAAAGAAAGCCGAGCGGCAGCCGTTGATCATGATCTCGGTAACGGTGTCGTCCTCGATGAGCGGCTGCAACGGCCCCAAGCCCACCACGTCATCCAAAATCTCGTCGATGATGGCCTCGCGCTCGGGCGTCGCGAGATCGGTCGGCTCCTCAACATTGAGCGCCGCCTCCACCGCAGGACGCAATTCCGAGCGGGCAAGTGCCGGGTCGATATAGGCGCTGATACGCGCCACTTCGTCGTAACCCATGCGGTCCATCACGGCGCGCTTGGTGCGTCGTTTCACGGCGCGGCGACGCCCCGCATCTACAGGCGCTGCCGCCGCCGCAGCGCCGGCAGCCTTAATCCTCGTTTGCAGGCTCATCGCTGATCACCCTCGCGCGACCAGGGAAGGCGGATACGCGGGCGTTCGGCACGCGTTGCACGGTCGGCGACCATATCGCTCCAAGGGCCGACGGCGCACCCCAGTTCCACGAGCATCTCGCGCGTGGCCTCGCGCACGCTAGTCGCAAAAGCGCTGGTCTGCCCCACTGCCTCGTCAGCGCGCCCAAACGCCATGAGCGCGGCGAGATCCTGCCCGCCATCGGCGATACGAATCTTGGAGCTTAACGCACAGGCAATCTCAAAGCGCATGGCGACGTCCTCGTCTGCCCCGCGCGCACCGAACCGGTTGAACACGGCGCTCATGCGCGTGCGCGGCACACCTACTCGACTTGCCAGTTCAATGACGCGCGACGCCGATGTCGCGGACGACACCGCCGCATCGCCAACGACCAGGCAACGGTCGCTCGCCGCCACCGCAGCCGCCACGGCGTCGCCCCAAAAGACCGAGGTATCGATAAAGACCACGTCGGATTCGCGACGCAGGACATCAAGCAGTAGCTCCACCGGACGCGCCATGAGCTCGGCTTGCTCGGGCGCCGCGACGGGACCCCAGAGCGTAACGCCCGGCGCCACGCGCATCGATGTGGCTACGATATCCGGCTCGGTGAGCGTGCCCGCCGCCGACGGCTCGATAAGTGCCGCCATATCGCGCGGAGCATCGACGCCTAACAAGTCGTAAAGGTTTCCAAACATCAGGTCCAGGTCGAGCACGGCGGCACGTAAGCCCAACAGCGACGATGTGTGTGCCATGGCGGCAACGATCGTCGACTTGCCGCAACCGCCCGAACCCGAAATAGCGCAGATGACCGGAGCTCGATGCGGCGGAGCGGCAGCGTCTGCCGGCGGCATCGGAGGCGGCGGGGCGGGCGTCGGTGGCAGCGCCCCCGTCTCCCCCGCCGCAACCACACGCTGCGTCCAAGCCGGCATGGCTGCTTGTTCGGTCTGCGAGGCAGGCTCGCTCTGCGCAATCTGCTCATGCTGCATCAGCGACAACTCGCCGCACCCGGCAAAGCCCTCAACTTCGTCGAGTTCATCCGCCAGATTCACGCCGTGCACGTATCCCATATCTACAGCCGGGGAGTCGCCAGCATGCTGCGCCGGCCCTCCAGCGTCATCGTCTACAAGGGGGTTCCGGGGGCGCCGACCATGCTCGGCTTCCGCTTTTCCATAATCATCAACACGCGGGCCTCTTGTAGCGCGAGGCGCCCCGGGTTCCCTATCAACAAAAGCATCGGGCTCAATCGTCATGTGCCGATCGGAATCAACCGCTCCCTCGCCCGCGCGCCCGTTGCCGCATACACTGTGCGCAGCGATGACCTCGGTCGCCCCCGCGCGAAACAGCCCCTCGATATCCGACGGATCGAGCGCTTCTATCAACACGACCACGCGACTCACGCGGCCTTCGGCCGTCAGGCGCGCAACAGTCTTGCGCACATCTTCGGTATCAAACAGAGACGCCGCGATGATGGCAGCCCCGCGGCGCGACGGAAACGCCCGCGCCATGGAAACCAGCCCGTCCAGGTCACCCACGCGAAGCACCTGTGCACCCGCATCACGGCCCTCGACTTCCCGCTGCAACAGCCCGTAATCGCCGCACGCGCAGCACGCAAGCCAGATCGCCTTCATCACTCGTCGCCTCCGCTCTTTTTGCCGCGCGCCGTGGCGGGAATCGTCAAGCTGACCGTTCCCTTGCCCGAGGCTCCCAGCAGTTCCTTGACGTCTTCGGGGTCAGCCGCCAGCGTCACCCATTCGATCTTGCCCTCGCGCGTGGCACCGGAATCCTCACTGGTATCGATCACGTACGCGCCGCACAGCCGATCGGTCACGCCGTCTTTTTGCACATACACATCCACGTAGCTGCCCACGCCCGTAGCACCGCCGACCGAGTGCTCGGCATCGACCGCCACCGAAACGGCGACCTTGCCCTTAGGCACCTCGAGCTTGTGGCTCTCGGCCTTGGTGTAGACATTGCAGATCACGGCGTTTTTGGGAATACGCGAAGTCGTCACGTCGCCGCGCACCTGGCGCAGCTCGGTCGCCGCGTCACGCGGCAGCAGGCTCGTCAGCCATTCCTGGGTTATGACATTGGTCTCATCGAGGGTCTCGCCCACATCGATATCGCGCGCCGCGACGCATACCTCGACGCGATCGCCACCGTACTTGGCCAAGGTCTCAGCCTGGACCTGTTCGGCTCGTGAGCGGATCGACGAGCCGTAAGCCATGCAGAGCAGCGCAGCGAGCACGCCCGCGACCAGACTGATGGCGATGCGCTTGCTCTTGTTCACGGCCGCTCCTCTCATGGCAGTGCCGGGCGAATGCCCGTACCACCATTGTCTGGGCGGTCAGAGCGCAAAGCGGCGCAATCGCGATCTTGGTTTTCGATGTCAAACCAATCGCTGACCAAAAGCTGACCTGCCCGTCAAGCTCGTGGCAAGGTTTTGGTCAGCACGTCAGCAAACTGCATGTTTCGAGGCTTTTCCGCAGCAAAAAAGCCGTCTCCCGAACAGTTGGGAGACGGCTGTCATAGGAAAAATCAATTACAGATGGACATCTGGATCGAGCATTTGAGCGCTCACGCGCATGGATGACGCCAGGTTTTGGAACGTTTCCAGACGCAGGCTGTCAATCTGCCCGGCGTCCTCGGCCTCGCGAACGGCGCAACCCGGCTCATGGGTATGCGTGCAATCGCCAAACCGGCACGCGCGCGATGCCTCGACAATCTCGGGGAAGGCGCGGGCCAGCCCCCGCTCGTGACCCACGAGCGGTAGG
Organism: uncultured Collinsella sp.; assembly: GCA_938011935.1. GTDB lineage: Bacteria > Actinomycetota > Coriobacteriia > Coriobacteriales > Coriobacteriaceae > Collinsella. The sequence continues at coordinate 947 of CALLSU010000141.1, read as the reverse complement.
CTGCGCAGACCCGGGGCATCGGCGATCACGCCGGCGTCGCCCGGCAGCGCCACCATCACGCGCGCGACGGTAGTGTGACGGCCCTGGTCGTCGCGTTCGCGCACACCGCCGGTCGCCAACGTATCGTGGCCCAGCAGTGCATTGAGCAGCGTCGACTTGCCGGCACCCGACTCGCCCAGAATCATGGCGCAGCTCCCGACAGGCACGCAGGCACGGACCTCGTCCAGGCCGCGGCCCTCGGCAGAGGACGTCACGATCACGCGCACGTCCGGACCCACCAGGCGGCGCACGCGATCCAGATCGCGCTCGAGCTCCCCGGCATCGCAGCGGTCAGCTTTGGTGAGTACCACCACCGGTTCGGCATCGCAGTCGAGCGCCAACACCAGCGAGCGCGCCACGCGGTCGAGCAGCACCTCGCCGGCACCGAGCGCCTGCACGATTAGCACGCTATCCACGTTGGAGCAGAGCACCTGGCGCTCTCCGCGGGCACGGCCGCGCCAACGCTCAAAGCTCGTACGGCGCGGCAGCACGCACTCAATCACGCCCATATCGTGCCCGGGAGCGCGGCGCACCGCCACACGATCGCCCACGGCAGGCAGCAGGACCTCGTCCCCACCGCGCGACTTGGCAAATCCCACGGCATGCTCGGCGCGGAAGGTATCGTCGGCAGTCGCCACCAGTGGAAACCCGCGATCCAAGCGCACCACGGCGCCAAGCTGCATCTGCTCGGGCTCCTCGACATGCGCGCAGAAATCATCAAAGGCAGCCTGCTGAGCTTCATCGACCGGCAGGTCATCAAACGCCGGAACATCCTGCAGCGCGTCAAGCCCCGGTACACTCGCCAGCAACTCCTCAGCAGATGCAGGGGGTTCGGTCGCGAGCTTCCGACGACGATCACGCTTAGCCCGCGCCCCCGTCGTCTTTTTCTTCGCCTTAGCCTTAGCCTT
>CALLSU010000140.1:0-20592 GCA_938011935.1 uncultured Collinsella sp. | reverse complement strand
ACCCCGGAGGAGTTCCGGAATCAGGCCCTCGCGGCCTAGTCGCTATTTAGGGCGTCCAAGATTTGGGACGCAGTTCACCACGGAGGTCGGGCTTTTTTCGCAAACGCCGACGCATTGATGAATTTGGAGCTGCTAGAAATACGAAACTATGCCGGTTTACTACGATGAATTGAGGAATTCTAACCACGCCGGCTTTTTGCTAAAAAGTGCAAGGCATCTACCTGCGGTTTTAGTTCAACAAGTTTCGGAGTGGTCGCGGTTGAGCGATTCATCGTAGTAAACCGCCATAGTTTTGGCGGAGGCAGTCAGATTTGTGGGTGGCAAACAAAGAGTGTCCCTTTTGACTAGTCGTTTAAGAACGTCCCCAATGACTAAGTTGCAGGTGGCGGCGGTTGTGTTACACTAACGCTGCGTAGTTGACGCAATCATCTCGATACAGATCAATGATGTCCGTCGTTTTGAACGGAACTAGACTGTTTAGCCGCCCTGAAGGTTTATGCAGGGAGCATGTGATCACAGGGCTTGAAAAGAAAGTTGAGCAAACACTGTGTCTGATCAACAGCAAGAAAACGAAATAACGACGACGCAGGCCGCTCCCGCTGCACCGGTTGCGTCGGACCAGGTCGCGGCGCCCGCGCAAGCCTCGGCTCCTGAGACGCCTAAGGCTGCTTCGACGCCTATGTCTGTAGCGGCTGAGAAGGCCGTGCCTGCAACTGGTGAGGAGGCTGCTCCGGCAAAGCCCAAGCGCACGCGCCGCACGGCCAAGCCTGCCGCTGACGGCGAGGAGGTCACCAAGCCAAAGCGCCGTACCACGCGCACGACGCGCGCCAAGCTCACCGTTGCAGCTGACTCCTCGGCGCCGATTTCCGATGAGGTCGCGCAGGCACGTGCGTTGGCGCAGATTAGCGAGGCTCAGGTGGTGCGCGCCCGCCGTCGTGCTGCCGAGCGCGAGGCCGCGGCTCTGACCGAGCTTGCAGCTCCGTCTGTACTCGAGACCCCTGCCGCCACCGAGGTTCCTGCCGCCGACCAGCCGACCGAGAAGCTGGCACCGCGCACACGCCGTCGCACGGCTGCTAAGGCCGAGCAGGTTGCGGAACAGGTAGTCCCCGAGCCCACTGAGACTTCGCTCCGTTCCGCGGCAGGGGAGGGTGCATCGTCTGTTGAGCCCGCTGCGCCTGTCGAGGCCAGCGAAGTTCCCGTTGTCGATCCGGCTTTGCGCCCGCACCGTCGCGGTCGCAAGCCTAAGGCCTTTGTCGAGGCCGAGAAGGCCGCAGCCGCCGCCGCTCGGGATGCTGCGGCGACCGCCAAGTCCTCAACTGCTGCCGATGAACCCGTCCAGGATGCTACGACTTCCGAGGCCGTTTCTGCCGATGCCGAGCCCGCCGGCGTCCGTCCCGGTCGCAGGCGTCGCACTGCTGCTAAGCGCACGTCCAAGGCTAAGGCTGCCAAGAAGGGCGCGTCCGAGGATTCCGCCGAGACGACCGCCGATGCATCGACTGATGCCGTCGAGCCCCAGGACGTCGAACAGCCTGCATCCGAGAAGCCCAAGCGCGGTCGCAAGAAGTCCGTTAAGGCCAAGGCCGCCGAGCAGCAGGTTGATGTCGAAGCGCAGGTTGATTCTGGCGCCGAGGCCAATGACGCCGCTGCGGCCAATGTTGACACCGCCGCAACCGATGGTGCCGTCCCCGCCGAGGGCGAAGACGGCGCTCGCCCCAACCGTCGCCAGCACAAGCGCAACGAGGAGCGCAACGAGCGCAACGAGCGCAAGGACGAGCGCAACAACGACCGTCGCAACCGCCAACGCGATCGCAAACAGCGCAACAAGGAGCGTAACGCCGCCCCCACCGAGCCCACGCTTTCTCGTGAGGAGCTCGCGGCCATGAAGGTCGCAGAGCTGCGCGAAAAGGCCAAGGAGTTCGAGATCGAGACGACCGGCAAGAAGAAGGCCGAGCTCGTCGAGGAAATCTACGTCACCGCTGCGAAGGCCGAGGGCTTCCGCGACATCAAGGGCATTCTGCAGATTCGCCCGGACAGCTCCGGCATCATCCACGCCCATGGCTACATGAAGTCCAACGACGACGCCTTCGTGCCCGCCTACCTCATCCGCTCCGCGCGCCTGCGCACGGGCGACGTCATCGAGGGCTCGCTGCGTCCTTCGCGCGGCGGCGACAAGCGCGCCGGCCTCGCCAAAATCACGACCGTCAACGGTCTGGACCCCGAGCAGATTCGCAACCGTCCCAAGTTCGGCGACCTCACCCCGGTCTATCCCAACGAGCCGCTGCGCATGGAGCACGGCAAGGACTCTATTACCGGTCGCGCCATCGACATCGTGTCACCGATCGGCAAGGGTCAGCGTGGCCTGATCGTGTCCCCGCCCAAGGCCGGCAAGACCACGATCCTCAAGAAGATCTGCCAGTCTATCTCGATTAACAACCCCGAGGTGCACCTCATCTGCCTGCTCGTCGACGAGCGCCCCGAAGAGGTCACCGATATGCAGCGTTCCATCAAGGGTGAGGTTGTGGCGTCGACCTTCGATATGCCTGCCGACAACCACACCCGCGTGGCAGAGCTCGTCATCGAGCGCGCCAAGCGCATCGTGGAGCTGGGTGGCGACGTCGTGGTGGTGCTCGACTCCATCACGCGTCTTGCCCGTGCCTACAACTTGGCGGCGCCCGCCTCAGGCCGCATCCTTTCGGGCGGCGTCGATTCGGCGGCCCTGTATCCGCCCAAGCGCTTCCTGGGCGCAGCCCGCAATATCGAGAACGGTGGCTCGCTCACCATCCTGGCCTCTGCCCTCATCGACACCGGTTCCAAGATGGACGAGGTCATCTTTGAGGAGTTCAAGGGCACCGGCAACATGGAGCTTAAGCTCGACCGCGACCTGGCCGACCGCCGCATCTTCCCGGCTATCGACCCCGTTGCCTCCGGTACGCGTAACGAGGATCTGTTGGTCGACGAGCAGATGCGTCCGTTTGTCTTTGGTCTGCGTCGCATTCTTGCCGGCATGAACAACACCGAGCGCGCGGCCGCATCGTTTATCAAGGGTCTTAAGGGCACCAACACCAACCAGGAGTTCCTGGTGCGTTCGGCCAAAAAACACAGCGACTACGAGCAGACGTTCTAGGTTGTCATCTACGCGCAGCGATAGTCATCAATGCGATAAAGGGTCGGGGCTTTGAGCCTCGGCCCTTTTCCATAGCGCCGCTCCGCGCTTATTTTTGACGTAAGACCGACGAGCAGCAGGTTTCCCGTTTCAATCCGACATCGTCGCTTGCAATCGGCAGGGCGGTTTCGCATAATAGCTTTTAAGCTTCGCGACGGAAAACGCAGATGAAACGAACCATATACCGTTGCTTTGGGGCATAGCCCCGCTTCATCTTCTCTCGCGCAGCCAACTGAATGATGCGATTTGGGTGCTGGAAGATGGGGAGAGCTCATGGCTTCTTCTGATGCAACACAACGAGCAGTCCTTGCCGGACTTTCGTGCGGGATCGGCCTTGCCGCTCCCGTGGTTATGTATGCCGCGACGCTGCCGTTTTCGTCGGTGAACGAGACGGTCGTGGCGGGTGCGGTTCCCTTCGCCGTGGGCGCGGTGGCGGGCGTGGGTATCTATGCCACCTCGCTGGGTATCTCCGAGTATCGTGCGCAGCGTGAAGAGCGTCTGTTCCAGCCCGATGCCATGGGCGGTGCCGCCAATCTCAATCAGCATCAAAGCGAGTTCAAGACCGCCTCGATTCCAGCTCAGCAGCAGGATGCGACTCCATACGCTGCGGCTTCTGCTTTTCAGGCTCAGTCGGAGCAGTCTACCTCGGCATTCCTTTCCGGCCTGACCGGTGCGTTCCAACGCCGTCATGCCGACGATGGTGTCCCTACCATCGCTCGAGCCGCAGATGCCATGGACGAGGCCGAGGCTTGGTCCATGATCGACAGCATGCTCGACGACGATTCGCCGGTTAGCTGCGACCCTGCGCGCTCGCGCGACGTCTATCAAGTCGCCATCGACGAGCTCACCAACGGCGGGCAGACCGGCTCCTTCAATCGCGATGACATCGCCGCTGCGGCACGCGCCGTGTCTGGCTCCCAGGCCGCCCCTGCGGGCAGCACGGCGGCTTTCGTGGCACTCGTTGCCAACGCGGCAGCCAATAACGCCTGCAGCGCTACCTCGGCGGACGCGAACGCTTCTGCCGACAATTCGTACGTTGATGAAGCCATGGCCGCGGACGAGGAGGCCGTTGCCGCCCGCCGCGCCGCCGAAAGCTCGCTTTGGGGCGCTCCTGCCCAGCAGCAGGCGGCCGAGGCTGCGCCGTACAACGCAAACCTCGCCAGCATGCCTATCATCTCTGGTGTCGCGGACATCGATCTCGATGACCTCGATGAGCCTGCAGCCATCACCGCAACGATTGATGCCCAAGATCGCATCGACACCGGCGACCTTCCGGATGCCTCGCTTGAGGTTGATGTCCCCATGGCCGATTACTCGGGCCACGAGGACATGTGGGCCGCCGCCACCGCGATTCTGGACGAGATCGACGAGCCTGCTCCTGTTGCAGCCCCCGCTCCCGTCACTGCCCCTCAGCCTGCTGCACCCGCCTATGTCGGCCGTCACAGCGCTGTGTTCCCCGAGGATACTGCCCGCATCTCGCGCGAGAGCATCGAGCGAGCCGAGGCTATTGCCGCCGGCATTATGGAAAATCGTCGTCACGAGCGCGTCAATCAGATCCTCGAGGAAGAGATCGAGCGCCTGCAGTCCTCTACCGCCAAGCGTACGGGCCGTGCCTATCTGAGCGTTATCGAGGGCGGTACCGCCAGCTTCGCGCCGCTCCGCGCGGAGGCATAACTTCTGCATGGTTAAGATCAATCGAAAATGGGCGGTCGTGACCTGCCTGATGGCGCTCTTGATCTGGGGCAATTCGCTGGTTCCCGGCTCGGGGTCGGGCTCGCTGAGCCTAACGGTCATGGAAGCTATCCGCGGTTTCCTGCACAGCGTGGGACTTCCATATGAATGGGTGACCAACTTTGTTGTTCGTAAATGCGCGCATTTTACCGAGTATATGGTGCTCGGCATCTTGGCAACGCACGCCTTTGATTTTGAGGGCCGGCGCACCTTTGACGTGCTGCTGCCCACGGCGGTGTTCCTGCTGCTGATTCCTTCGATCGACGAGACGATTCAGCTCTTTGTGCCGGGACGCGCCGGCATGATCACCGATGTGATGATCGACTGCTGTGGAGCGGCAACGGGCGTTGTGCTCCGATATCTCTTACGGCCGCTGATGCGCGCCAAAAAAGCCGCCTAGGACGTATTGTTTGGTCCTAGGCGGCCTTTTTTATTTGAGGGCTTATATGAGACGTGGTGGCGTCGTTCCGTAGGTCGGATTTGCCGGGCGCGCCACGCCCTGTGGGTGCGTCTGCTACTGAAGCGCCTGTGCGCCCAGGGCCAGGCAGCCCATAATGCCCTGCTTGCCCTCGAGGCTGTTGTTGACGATGTAGCTATCGATGTCGGCCATCTCGGGCGTGACGATGTAGCCGTTGAGCATCTCGGCGCACTTCTTGCGTGCGAGCGGCACGATGGGGGTGTGGTCGGCCACGCCGCCACCGATGACGATCTTCTGCGGTGCGTAGCACAGGATGTAGGTCATGAGCGCCTGCGCCAGATAGCCGGCGAGCAGGCCCATGGCCTCCGGGTCATCGGCCATCTCTCCGGCGCTCTTGCCACCCCAGCGCTTTTTGACGCCGGGACCGGCGATGAGGCCCTCGAGGCAGTTGTCGTGGAAGGGGCAGCCGCTGTGCTCGCCGATGGTGTCGCGCGGGTCGCGCGTGACCAGGATGTGGCCGGCCTCGGGATGCATCATGCCGTGCACGAGCTTACCGCCCGAGAGCACGCCGGCGCCCACGCCGGTACCGATGGTCAGATACACCACGTCAGTGAGGCCCTGGGCGCAACCAAAGGTGACCTCGCCCAGGCAGGCGACGTTGACGTCGGTGTCGTAGCCGCAGGGAATATTGAGCTCGTTTTGGATGGTGCCCAGCAGGTCAAAGTAGCGCCATGCCGTTTTGGGCGTCTCCAGGATCTTGCCGTATTGGGACGAGGCAGGGTTGACTGCGGTGGGGCCAAAGGCGCCGATGCCCAGCGCGGCGATGCCCTTGTCGGCAAACCATGCGTTGACGGCCTCAACGGTCTCCTGCGGGGTCGTGGTCGCAATCTGCTCGCGTTCCAGGACCGTGCCGTCTGCATAGCCCGTGGCGCAGACCATCTTGGTGCCGCCGGCCTCGAGCGCTCCGATAAGCTGCTGCTCTGCCATAGTATTCCTCCCTGGACGAGTTGCTCCGTGACTAAAGTATAGCGCTCTAAAAAATAAATGAGGTCGCTATAAAAAGAAACCTCATGGCCCAACGGGTTCACGAGGTTTCTTTAGTGCCTTTAGTTACTGACCGTCCTTACCCGCGCGGGTTGATTTTATCACGTAGCGACTTGAGGTTCTCAAGCGCAGCGTTGAGCGTCTCGTCTCGCTTGGCAAAGTGGAAGCGGATGAGGTGGTTGACGGGCTCGCGGAAGAAGCTCGAGCCCGGAACGGCGCCCACGCCCACCTTGGAGGCCAAATCCTCACAGAAGTCGAGGTCGCTGTCATAGCCAAACTCCGAGATATCCATCATCACGTAGTAGGCGCCCTGCGGCACGTTGTGCTCAAGACCGATGCTATCGAGCCCCTGACAGAATAGGTCGCGCTTGGCGGTGTAGAGGTCGAGGACCTCCTGGTAATAGCTGTCGTCGAAGTTGAGGGCGGTGACGACGGCCTCTTGCAGGGGAGCGGCGGCGCCTACGGTGAGGAAGTCGTGGACCTTCTTGATGCGCTCGGTGATTTCGGCAGGGGCGATAGTGTAGCCCAGACGCCAGCCGGTGATGGAGTAGGTCTTGGACAGCGAGCTGCAGCTGATGGTTCGCTCGAACATGCCGGGCAGCGTGGCCATATAGACGTGCTCGTGGGGCGCGTAGACGATGTGCTCGTATACCTCGTCGGTGATGCAGTAGGCGTCGTACTTTTTGCACAGGTCTGCGATAAAGGTGAGCTCCTCGCGGGTAAAGACCTTGCCACAGGGGTTGGACGGGTTGCATAGGACGATTGCCTTGGGATCGTTGTCTCGGAAGGCCGCCTCGAGGACCTCACGGTCGAAGTCAAAGGTGGGCGGGTTGAGCGGCACATAGATGGGCTCAGCGCCCGAGAGGATCGTGTCGGCGCCGTAGTTCTCGTAGAACGGCGAGAAAATGACGACCTTGTCGCCGGGGTTTGTGACCGTCATCATGGCGGCCATCATGGCCTCGGTGGAGCCGCAGGTGACCACGATGTTCTCGTTGGGGTTGATCGGCATGCCCATAAAGTGCTCCTGCTTGGCGGCAAGCGCCTCACGCATGGCCTGGGAGCCCCAGGTGATGGAGTACTGGTGATAGAGCGGCTTGGGGTCGCTGGCGATGGCGCTCAGGCTGTTGAGCAGCTGCGCCGGGGGATCGAAGTCGGGGAAGCCCTGCGACAGGTTGACGGCGCCATACTTATTGGAGATGCGCGTCATGCGGCGGATGACCGAATCGGTAAACGTTGCCGTACGGTTGGAGAGTTCTTTCATGCTTGTCCTTTCGAGCATTTGCAGTGGGGCAAGTTTACTCCTATGAAACCGGTGGGAATTGCTCGAAATGGTCTCGAAAAACTCTTTTCAAAATTCTTGAAAATTGGGGCTTGCATCGCGTGGCGTTCCTTGCAATAATAGTCGAGCGCGAAGCGCACAGGACACGGTGGGTGTAGCTCAGTTGGCTAGAGCGACGGGTTGTGGTCCCGTAGGTCGAGGGTTCGAGTCCCTTTACCCACCCCAGTTCTTGCTTCGTGTTGATATCGGGTCGTTAGCTCAGTTGGTAGAGCAGGGGACTCTTAATCCCAAGGTCCAGGGTTCGACCCCCTGACGGCCCACCAAAGATTGTTAAGACGGTCAACTTCGGTTGGCCGTCTTTTTTATTAACCTCGCATGGGGCCGAACCCGTAAGGGCACAGACGCTTTACAAGTCGAGCCTGCCCTGGGGGTCGGTGAATCCGTCTGTACCCTCCTTGAGCTTTTTCTCGTCTGCTTTCACGCGACGTTCGAGCTTCTTTGTATCTTCGGCAGGCGGTAGGTTCTCGGGTACAATTCCGCGGTCGATGAGGCTGCCACGCACGCTGGTGTTGTTCTCGACGTGCTCTTGCTTGATCTGGTCCAGACCGTACAGGTCGTGTTCCTCGGCGTTGAAGGCCGTCATCGAGTTCGTAAGGTCCTTTGCTTTGATGAGGACATCGGCTAACCTGTCCGCCAATGCCGCGCTCTTGGGTATGCCGAGCTGCTGCTTCATTTCCGCCGTGCTTCTGCCGCCGAATAACGCTTCATCGCCCTTCGACTTGATGATCGCGAATCCTTTGGAGTCCACGCCGCGTTTGAATGCAATACCCGAGAGCTGTTTCTCTGAATCGGATAGCGAGTGGCGCGCCTGTAAGCGCTGAATCTCTGCGAAGCGCTGCTCTATGAGCTCTTGGCGGCGCGTCTGCACGGCAAAGTATGCTTGGGCGAGTGCAATCTCTGGCTTGTTTGAATCTCCGTTCTGGGCGATTAAATAGCATGCATAGCGCGTAAGTTTGTAGTCTTTAACCGCGCGAGCGGCGACACCGGCAATTACCATTTTCGTGGTGTCACGAAAATGGGAATCAACTGGAGTTTTGTTTGTTTCGCACGAGACTTTTGCCCTCTTAACAACTTCGGCGAAGTTTTCCCATCGCGTGTACCCCATGGGTTCCATTAAATCTCGTGCGAGCCAATACTCAACGCCGTCTTCTACATTGGCGTAGCTATCAAGTTCGACACGCCACTTCTCGATATCTCTACTGTCCATATCTCCTCCTCGCTGGCCTATTGTCTATGCGGGCTTTGCCCGCTCCGTATTCAGAATAAGGATACGCTGCCGTACGGACACGAATGGGCCCCGTGCCACTTCGAGCTCACGGGGCCCATAGATATCGATTAGTTGTGTTCTGCTTTAGATGGGTGTTCGAATTAGTCCGCTCGATAGTGCGATCCGAGGCTTTCGGTTCGCTTGCGCATGGCTTTGACCATCTCCATTGCCAGCTGAATCTGCGACTGTATGCGGGCGAGCGCAGCGATTTCGCTGTCGTTGGTATGCGGCTTATTTAGAGCTGTGGCATCATCTTGCAGGCTTTCAAGCTCTTGCAGCGCCTTGGAAAGGCCAACTTCGGTCCTGCTGATCATGCAATAGGTGCTCATCGTGTGCTTAAGGCTGCGTGTCAGGCGTTTGGCATCTGTTGTGGCAATGCCATACTGGGGGAGGGCGATATCCATCGGAGCGCCCGCCTTGGGAGCGTCCAGCGCTGCTCGAGCCGCTGATGCGCCCGCGATGCGCCCAAACACGATGCCGTTGGCGCTCGATAAGCCTCCGATGCGGTCGGTGCCGTGCATGCCGCCTGTCGCCTCGCCGCAGGCGTAGAGGCCCTCAACGCCCGTGTACGCGGCCTTGTCGATCCTGATGCCGCCGTTGGCGGCGTGGGCATACATCGCCACACGCATCTCGTCGGTCGGCGCGATGCCGTGCTCGTCTTGTAGCCAGGTGGCAAAGGTCTGCACAAACTCGGGGATGTCCTCGCGGGGGAAGTCGTAGTGGAGCGCCAGGCCTTCGGCTCCCGCTTGGTCGATGGCTAGGTCGATAGCGCGAGAATCCAGACGCGAAGTGAAGGGACCATATCCGGAGCGTTGCTCGAGCAGATCGTCGAGCTTTCCGTCGGCAATATCGACCGGCTGGTCGAACTTGACGTAGCGCCAGGTCTTCTCGTTAAAAACAAGGTTGCGCTTGGGCTCGATGAAGCCGGGCATCATCTGCATGAACTCTATATTAGTAAGGGGCGCACCGTGCGCCAGCGCGATGGCCTGTGATGAGCTGAGCACGTCGGCGGAAGTGAGGCTGCGCTCGAACAGGCCACCCGTGCCGCCCGCAGCGATGATAGTGGCTTTAGCTGCCAGAGACATGAGATGCTCGTTTGCGCGGTCGTAGAGCGTGGCGCCGACAATCTTTCCGTCCGCATCTTCAACAAGGTCGATAAGCTCATGGCGGGGGAGCAGGCGAATGCCGAGCGACTCGATCCGGGTCGTCAGAGCGTCCTCAAGGGGCTTGCGGGTGAGGCCGCGCCACATGCGCGTCTTGTGGTCAAAGCAGGGGATAAATTGCTTTTGCTGAGCACTCTCGGCGCTTTGCGGACGCTGGAGCTCAACGCCCAGATCCTGCTCGAGCCATGTAATTGCCTGAGGAATGCCGTGGACGAACGTCTGGACGAGTTCGGGGTCGGCAACGCCGCCGCCGACGGTCTGAATGGTGTCGATGAGGTCCTGCTCATCGTCTTCGTCGACGGGTCCGATAAGCCCCAGGCCCCAGGTTCCGGGGAAGAAGCTCGATCCACTCATAGTTTTTCCGGCGCTTGCCACAGTGATGGTTGCACCCGTGCGTGCCGCTTCGATGGCGGCGCAAAGGCCCGCAATGCCAGATCCAATTACCAGTACATCAGTCGATTCCATCGGATTCCTTTCTCGTCTGGCGCATTGTCGCACGGGTGACCGGCAATGGGGCCGCAAAGACTCGGCAAATCGGTAAAGGGCGCATATGGCAGGTGGGCGTCATGGGCATTCTGACGCTCCATCTCACCACATCTCGTATATCGCCCCAACTGATATATCGGCAATGGCTACTCTGCGACAGCGCAAACAAAAAGAGCCGCTACCTCGAAAGGTAACGGCTCCAAAGCTCAACTATATGAGCATCGCGCGGGCGCGATTAGGCCTTGAGGGCCTCCTCGACGGCGACAGCGCAGGCGACGGTGGCACCGACCATGGGGTTGTTGCCCATGCCGATGAGACCCATCATGTCAACGTGCGCAGGCACGGAGGAAGAACCGGCGAACTGGGCGTCGGAGTGCATGCGGCCCATGGTGTCGGTCATGCCGTAAGAGGCAGGGCCGGCGCCCATGTTGTCCGGGTGCAGGGTACGGCCAGTGCCGCCACCAGAAGCGACGGAGAAGTACTTCTTGCCAGCCTCGATGCGCTCCTTCTTGTAGGTGCCAGCGACGGGGTGCTGGAAGCGCGTGGGGTTGGTGGAGTTACCGGTGATCGAGATGTCGACGTTCTCGTGCCACATGATGGCAACGCCCTCGCGGACGTCGTCGGAGCCGTAGCAGTTAACGGCAGCGCGGGGACCATCGGAGTAGGGGATGGTCTCGACGACCTTGAGCTCGCCCGTGTAGTAGTCGAACTGGGTCTTCACATAGGTGAAGCCGTTGATGCGGGCGATGATCTGGGCGGCGTCCTTGCCCAGACCGTTAAGGATAACGCGCAGCGGCTTCTTGCGAGCCTTGTTGGCGTTCAGAGCCAGGCCGATAGCGCCCTCAGCGGCAGCGAAGGACTCGTGGCCGGCCAGGAAGGCGAAGCACTCGGTGTCGTCGGAGAGCAGCATAGCGCCCAGGTTGCCGTGGCCCAGACCGACCTTGCGGTCCTCGGCGACGGAGCCGGGAACGGTGAAGGCCTGGATGCCCTCGCCGATGATGGCGGCAGCCTCAGAAGCGGTCTTGGCGCCACGCTTGACAGCGAGAGCGCAACCGAGGGTGTAGGCCCACTCGGCGTTCTGGAAGGCGATGGACTGGGTGTTGTTGACGATCTCACGCGGGTTGAAGCCCTTGTCGGTGCAGATCTGCAGAGCTTCCTCGAGGGAGGCGATGCCGTTGTCGGCGAGGCACTTGTTGATCTTGTCAGCGCGGCGCTCGTAACCTTCGAACGTAACAGTCATAGTTATTTCCCTCCCTTTCTACTCGTGAACCGGGAACACGCTGGCGACGGAGTGAGTCTCCTCGTCGGTGCGCGGGTCGATGTACTTGGCAGCGTTCTCCCACTGACCATAGTGGCCCATAGCGCCAGCGATGGCCTCCTCGGGGGTCTTGCCGGCCTTGACGGCGTCGGTGAACTTGCCGAGGTTCAGGAACTCGAATGCGATGATCTCGTTCTTGTCGTTGAGAGCCATGCGGGTGACGTAGCCCTGAGCGAGCTCAAGGTAACGAGCGCCCTTGGCCTTGGTGCCGAACATGGTGCCGACCTGAGAGCGAAGGCCCTTGCCGAGGTCGTCGAGGGAGGCGCCCACGGGCAGGCCGCCCTCGGAGAACGCGGTCTGGCTGCGGCCGTAAACGATCTGCAGGAAGATCTCGCGCATAGCAACGTTGATGGCGTCGCAGACGAGGTCGGTGTTGAGGGCCTCGAGGATGGTCTTACCGGGAAGGATCTCGGAAGCCATGGCAGCAGAGTGGGTCATGCCCGAGCAGCCGATGGTCTCAACGAGGGCCTCCTCGATGATGCCGTCCTTGACGTTCAGCGTGAGCTTGCAGGCGCCCTGCTGAGGTGCGCACCAACCCACACCGTGCGTAAGACCGGAGATGTCGGAAATCTCCTTAGCCTGGACCCACTTGCCCTCCTCGGGGATGGGTGCGGGGCCGTGGTATGCACCCTTGGCAACGGGGCACATGTTCTCCACTTCCTGTGAGTACTGCATGCCTCTCCTCTCTATCGTGTTGGCGTCCCGTCTGGGGGTCGTGGCTGGCGATTGCCGGGCGACCCTTCGAAAGGGACATGACATGCAGCCCCTATAATACCGCGAAATGCACGGAATATTCGGCGAACGGCTCAGTTTTCGTAGCGAGAAGTCCGGAAGTTTTAATTGAAACGGTTTAACTATATGTTCTGTGGTCGCGAATTTCCGTAGAGGGGGTTCGTCTTGGGCAAGCTTTTGGTCAGCTCTTGTATGCGTTGCGGGGTCTGACCTGTTGCAACGGTGCCGTTCGCCGCCCGTTTACTGCCTTTGGCCGCGCGAGTGTATTGTTTTGCGTGAATGTTTTGATGGCACGCTTCAATCGTGCTGTATTGGATGGCAATCAGATCCCGGCGAAGGGAGCGCCATGCAGCGCGTTTGGAGAACGGTTACCGGCTTTTACCATGTCTGTGCCCGCGGTGTGGGCAAGCAGCTCATCTTTGAGGGCGATGAAGACCGGTGGGAGTTTTTGGAGCTGATGCGTGATTGCTGCCGCGAGGCGGGCGTGACGGTTGTAGCCTGGTGCCTTATGGGCAATCACGTGCATTTGGTGCTTGCAGATTACGAGGACGCGATGAGCGCGGCGATGCACCGGCTGCTTTTGACGTACGCGCGGCGGTTCAATAAACGCACGGGGCGCACGGGCCATCTGTTCCAGAACCGTTTTGACCGGCGCTCGCTCGATACCGACCGTTATCTGATGGCTGCCATTCGCTATGTTCACGCTAATCCGCAGGAGGCGGGTATCGCCCTGATCGAGCGTTATCCCTGGAGCAGCTTTGCCGAGTATCTTCGAGCGTATGACAACGATATGACGAGGGGATTTTCGGACCCTTCTTGTGTTCTCGAGCTCTTTAAGTCTGCCAAGGGGTTTCTGGATTATTCTCTGTCGATGCCCGATGGTTCCGATCCGGTGATTCACGATATGGATGAGACAGAGTGGGAGCGGCGTGCGTTTGCCGACAAGATGGCGAAGCGCCTGGGCGTGCCGCTCAACGAACTCAAGACCGTAGCGCCCTCGCGGCGAGATGGAATCATTTTCGCCCTGCACGATGTCGGCTACACGGTGCGCGAGATCGAACGATATACGGGAATCAGCAAGAGTACCGTCTCTCGTATCATGCGCGCTTATGTTCGGGTGAATGCTCAGGCTGAGGGCTCGGAATAGAAAATGGCCGAACCACTCTTGTCAAGCGATTCGGCCAACAAAATTCTTAAGATTTGGGACAAATACTACTGATTATTTTGTCCCGTGAGCATGCCGTCGAGGGTGCGCCAGGCGAGCTCGGCGCATTTGACGCGGGCGGGCATGTGCGAGATGTCCTGGAGCTGGGCGGCCTCGTCCAGGTCTTCCAAGTCCTCCTCGGAGAGCTGCTCGCCGCGGATCATGGCGAGGAAGAGCTCTGCCAAGCGGCGAGCTTCCTCGACGGTCTCGCCGGTGATGAGGTCGGCCATGATGTCGGCGCTTGCCTGGCTGATGGCGCAGCCGTGGCCGGTAAAGGAGGCCTCCTCGATCACGTTGTTCTCGACACGTAGCTGCAAGGTGAGCTCGTCTCCGCAGCTGGGGTTGATGCCGTCGTGCTCGTGCGTGGGGGCGTCCATCTCGTACTTGTAGTCGGGGTGCGAGTTGTGCTCCATAAACGTGGTGGAGGTGTACAGATTACCCATTGAACGTGCTCCAAACGTGATGCAGGCCGGCGATGAACTTGTCGATGTCGGCCTTGTCGTTGTAGAAGGCCACGCTGGCGCGGCAGCAGGCAAGGTTCTCGACGCCCAGCCAGGTGAGCAGCGGCTGCGCACAGTGGTGGCCGGCGCGAATGCAGACGCCGTCCATGTCCATGATGCTCGCTACGTCGTGCGGGTGGATGCCCTTGACGTTAAAGCTCACGACGCCGTGGTGGTTGTCCCAATAGATGGAGCCGATGATCTGGACAAAGTCGAGCTGCATGAGTTCGCCCATCAGATAGTGGACGAGTGCCTGCTCGCGGGCCTGGATGTTCTCGTAACCCACCGTGTTGACCAGGTAGTCGAGTGCCGCACCCGTGGCGAAGATGCCGGCGGCGTCCTGCGTACCCGCCTCGAACTTCTCGGGGACGGGAGCCCAGACAGCGTCCTGCTCGGTGACCGAATCGATCATCTCGCCGCCGGTGAGCATGGGCGGCATGGCGTTGAGCAGGTCCATCTTGCCCCACAGCACGCCGATGCCCATGGGGCCCATGGCCTTGTGCGCGCTAAAGGCAAAGAAGTCGGCGCCCAGGTCGGTCACATCGACCGGCATGTGCGGCAGCGACTGCGCGCCGTCGACGACCAGGTAGCCGCCGTACTTGTGCACGAGCTTGCCAAGGTTCTTGACCGGGTTCTCGACGCCCAGCACGTTAGAGACCTGTCCCACGGCTAGGATCTTGGTCTTGGGACCCACCTTGGCAAGAACCTCCTCGGTGGTGAGCTGGCCGGTCTTGGTGGGATAGAGGTAGACGAGCTTGGCACCGGTCTCGCGGCAGACCTGCTGCCACGGGATCAGGTTGGAGTGGTGCTCCATGATGGTGATGACGACCTCGTCACCCGGTTCGAGCACTGTGGGCGCAAAGCTCTTGGCGACCAGGTTGAGCGACTCGCTCGTGTTGCGGGTGAAGACGACCTCGTTGGCGTTGGGGGCGCCGATGAGGTCGGCGATCTGCTGGCGCACCTTCGCGATAGCCTCGGTGGCCTCGACGGACAGCGAGTACAGGCCGCGCAGGGGGTTGGCGTTCATGCGCTGATAGAAGTTGCGCTCGGCGTCGAGCACACAGGCAGGGCGTTGCGCGGTGGCGGCGCTATCGAGGAAGGCGATCTCGGGGTGCTGCTGGAACAGCGGGAACTGGCCCTTGTAGGGGTTGGTCTCGATGTCCACGGTGGGCCAGCCGCGCGAAGCCTCGTCGCTGGCGTCGAGCTCCATGGGCTCGGGGGCAGTGCAGGTATCGCATTTAACGTGCTCGGTGTCGATCATGCGAGCTCCTCTTCAAAGTTGTCGATCAGGTTGTTGCCCAGGCGGACGACGGCGGCGCGGGTGCGCTCGTCGGTGGCGGAAAGCGCGGCGTCCTCCAGCTTGGCGCGGATGAACAGGTCCTCGGCGGCGTTTTGGTCAAGGCCGCGGCAGGCGAGATAGAACAGCTGCTCGTCGCGGACGTGGCCGATGGTGGCACCGTGGTTGCCGGCGACGTCGTCCTCGTCGCACAGGATGACGGGGACGGTCTTGTTGTCGACGCCCTTGTTGGCCAAAAGCACCGTCTCGCGCACGGTGCCGGTTGCACCCTTGCAGCCGTGCACGAGGTCGATGGTGCCGCGATAGACCTTCTTTGACGTGCCGGTCAGTACGCCGTTGGCGTCGATCTCGCACTCGGTTTTGCGACCGCGGTGGCGCAGCTCGTAGTTAAAGTCGCGCGCCTGCTCGCGGGCGCCCAGGTAATCGGTATCGATGGTGACCTTGGCGGTATCGCCCAGCAGGTCGCCGGCAAGGCCGGTGGCGCTGGCGCCGGCACCCAGGACGGTGTGCTGCACGTTGATGCGCGCACCCTCGTCCAGGAACAGGCCGGTGTCGTCGAGCGCGATCCAGCTATCGTCGAGCGTCTGCGTGCAGGTCACGTTGACGATGGCGTACTCGTGGGAGCACACGCGTAGCACGGAGCCCACGACACCCTCGCCGGCAACGGGGGAGTCCAGGGCAATATGCAGGTCGAGCGTTGCCTGCGGGCGGGCGACGACGTCGATGGCGGCGATGGCCGCGGCGGCATCGACACCGCTCACGCGCACAGCAACCGTGGCGTGCTTGTATGCGGGCACATCGATGACGATGCGCTTGGTAGCGTGCTCGGCCAAGTAGGCGTAGGCAGCCTCGCCCATGCCGGTTTCGAAGGCTTCAGCGGGGGAGAGCTCCTCCTCGAGCTTAATGGCACCGGCCTGGTAGACGGAGGTGGCGGGCACGTCGAGCTCGGTCTCGGGCGTGATGCGGGCGCGGTCGGCGGCATCACCGGGGGCGGAGGCGCGGCGCTCGGGGAAGCGCTCGGCCATGGCGTTCATGGCGGTGCCAAACGCGTCGGCAGCGCCGGCAAACTGCTCGTCCAAGCCTTCGACATCAACGGCCTCGGCGGGAGCGGCGGCAAGCTCGTCCGAAAGCTCAAGCTTGGTCTGGTTCATGCGCAGCCAGCCCCAGGTGGCAGCGGGCATTGCGTTGACCTGCTCGAGCGTGGTGGCAGCGGTGTTGGTTTCCTGTTTCATTATCCGATCGCTCCTTCCATCTCGAGCTTGATTAGGTTGTTCATCTCGACGGCGTACTCCAGCGGCAGCTCCTTGGAGACCGGGTTGGCAAAGCCGTTGACGATCATGGTGCGGGCCTCTTCCTCCGAGATGCCGCGGCTCATCAGGTAGAACACCTTGTCGTCGCCGATACGGCCGATGGTTGCCTCGTGGCCGATGTCGACGTTCTTGGCGCGGATGTCCATGGCGGGGATGGTGTCGGAGCGGCTCTGGTCGTCGAGCATCAGTGACTGGCAGCTCACGGTTGCCTTGGAGCCCTCGGCCTTGGGCGTGGCCACGATGGAGCTTCGGAAGGTCTGGATGCCGCCGCTCTTGGAGATGCCCTTGGTCTCGACCGTTGCCGAGGTATCGGGCGCGTTAAGTACGACCTTGCAGCCGGTATCAAGGTTCTGGCCGGCGCCGGCAAAGGTGATGCCGGTAAAGCTCGAGCGAGCGCGGCGGCCGTTGAGCACGCTCATGGGGTAGAGGTAGCCCACGTGGCTGCCGAAGGAGCCACTGATCCACTCGATGTCGCCGTCCTCGTCCACGCGCGCACGCTTGGTGTTGAGGTTGTACATGTTCTTGGACCAGTTCTCGATAGTCGAGTAGCGCAGGTGCGCACGCTTGCCCACAAAGAGCTCGACGGCGCCGGCGTGGAGGTTGGCCACGTTGTACTTGGGCGCGGAGCAACCCTCGATAAAGTGCAGGTCGGCATCGTCCTCGACGATGATGAGCGTGTGCTCAAACTGGCCGGCGCCCTTGGCGTTAAGGCGGAAGTAGCTCTGCAGCGGGAAGTCGAGCTTGGTGCCCTTGGGCACGTAGACAAACGAGCCGCCCGACCATACGGCGCCGTGCAGGGCCGCAAACTTGTGGTCGGTGGGCGGGATGAGCGTCATAAACTTCTCGTGGATGAGCGGCTCCCACTGCGGGTCGTGCAGGGCCTCCTCGATGCCGGAGTAGACGATGCCCATCTTGGACGCCGTATCCTGCATGTTGTGGTAGACCAGCTCGGAGTCGTACTGCGCGCCGACGCCCGCCAGGTAGCTGCGCTCGGCGTCGGGGATGCCCAAGCGTTCAAAGGTGTTCTTGATGTCGTCGGGCACCGACTCCCAGTCGTGCTTTTGGTCGGTGTTGGGCTTGACGTAGGTGACGATGTTGTCCATGTCCAGGCCCTCGATGGAGGGGCCCCACGTCGGGTCAGGGAAGCGGTTGAAGATCTCGAGGGACTTGAGGCGCAGGTCGAGCATCCACTGCGGCTCGTCCTTCTTGGCGCTGATCTCGCGCACGATGTCGGGCGTGATGCCGGCGTCGAGGCGCTCGAATCCCTCCTCGCCATAGGTGAAGTCGTAGAGGCTGCGGTCGATGTCCGCGACCTCGGTGCGGTTCTTGGTCATTGCGTCGCCCCTTTACGCCTGCTGCCCGGCAGCGGCGGCCTCGGCCTGGGCGCGCTGCTCGGCGGCCTCGCGCTCGAAGGTCTCAAAGCCGTTCTTGTCGATCCAGGGGATCAGCGAGGCATCGTCCTCGCGCACGATGTGGCCCTTGACCATAACGTGGACGCGGTCGACATCCAGGTGCTCCAGGATGCGCGTGTTGTGCGTGATGATGAGCATGGAGCCGTCGCAGCTCTTGCGGTAGGCGTCCATACCGTGGCTGACGGTGGACAGGGCGTCGACGTCCAGGCCGGAGTCGGTCTCGTCCAAGATGGCGAGCTTGGGCTGCAGCAGCAGAAGCTGGAGCATCTCGACCTTCTTTTTCTCGCCGCCCGAGAAGCCCACGCCCAGCTCACGGTTGAGGTAGGCGGTATCCATGTTAAGCTCGGCCGCGAGCTCCTTGACGCGACGACGGAATTCCTTGCCCTTCATCTCCAGGCCGGGGCGGCCGGCGATACTGGCGCGCAAAAAGCTCGACAGTGGCACGCCGGGGATCTCGACCGGGGCCTGGAAGCTCAGGAACAGGCCGGCGCGCGAGCGCTTGTCGGTGGTGAGCTCGGTGATGTCCTGGCCATCAAAGACGATGCGGCCGTCGTTGACCGTGTAAACGGGATCGCCCATGACCAGGTGGCCGAGGGTGGACTTGCCGGCGCCGTTGGGGCCCATCAGCACGTGGGTCTCGCCGGCGGCGACGTTGAGGTTGACGTTGTGGAGGATGGTCTTCTCGTCCACGGAGGCGGTCAGACCTTCGATGGAAAGCAGCGGATTTGCGCTCATGCTGTCCCTCTCTGTATATGGTGTACTCATGGGTGTACGAAACCCTAGGAATCTTCTCGGAATAAAGTTACTATGGGTTCGGCGTTAGTCAAGGGAAAACCCGACTAATCCACTCGACTTTTCAAATTCTGGGACAACATAACCTGGTGTGTTTGTCCCACTCACTTAAGATTTGGGACAAACAAACCTGGTTATGTTGTCCCAGATGCAATGGGAGGGTAGGTATGCTCATTTCTTCTAAGGGCCGCTATGCCCTCCGACTGATGATCTATATCGCAGCGTTGGGCGACGCCGAGGGCAAGATCGCTCTGCGCGAGGTCGCCGACCGCGAGCGTATCTCGCAAAAGTATCTGGAGCAGCTGGTTCGTCCGCTCATGAAGGCGGGCCTACTTAAGAGCGTGCGCGGCAAGGGCGGCGGCTACATGATGGCCAAGGACCCGGCCGAGGTGCGTGCCGGCGACATCCTGCGCGCCGTCGAGGGCAGCACTGCCCCGGTGGCGTGCGACGGCATTGACAACAGCTGCACCCGTAGCGATCTGTGCTCGACCGTCAAGTTCTGGCGCGGCCTGGACGATGTAATCGAAAAGTACGTCGACGGCGTGACGCTGGCCGACCTAGCCGCCGTCCCCGAGATCAACTTTGACATTAAGCTGTAGGGGCTGGCTTTCGTGAAGTCGTACGAAGCCTTTGATTCGCGTCTGGCACTGCTAGAGACAGCTCGATTCCAAGATTTCGATAACGACTATGTTGTCTCCGGATGTGCATATATCTATGAGCAGGTTTTCGGTATCTCAATTACGCTCCTTAAGCGTCTGCTCGAGTATGAGGGCGCCACGCTTGCCGCGTCGGGGTCTCCTCGTGCCATCTTGAAGGAGTCCTACCGATTCTACGACTTTATTGATGAGGCGGCATGGCTAGATATGCTCAGAGATCGTAACACGAACGTTCATATTTATGACAACAAGCTTGCTCAAGATTTGATTCAGCGCATCTTGAACGTCTATATTCCCGCTTTCTGTCAGTTGAGAGACGGGTTGATGGAGCGTTACGGCGAGCTTCTGCTGGCTCCCGACGATCAGTTTGTTTAATTCCTTAAGATTTCGCGGAGGGTTGTTGCCGTTTACCGATGGGTTGTTGTGCAACAAACGGGGAGCTGTAATACTGAATCCATCTTTGCAAACTGCACTTTAACCACACCAATGCAGGGAGGATGTATGCAACCCAAGCATTCCGCGATTGTTGCGGGCCTGACGCTGGCGCTTTCGTTTGGCGCCGTTGCCGCACCCGCAACCGCTATAGCCGAGGAGCCCACGCCGGGCGTTGCCTCGGATGCGACCGATATCGATAAGGGCCTCTACACCCAGCAGTCTTTCTCGGGCGTGCTGAGGTCGGTTCAGGGTGTTTCGTTTGTCAATGTGTCCGACGAGATGAAGTACTTTACCAAGTACGAGAGCCACGGCAATTACAACCAGG
>CALLSU010000139.1:0-4007 GCA_938011935.1 uncultured Collinsella sp. | reverse complement strand
TTTGCAGCACGAAGTGCGTAGCAAAATATCGCCCATGCCCGAGGACGCGCCGGGAGGCAACACCGATTCGGGGCCGGGCATACGGATCTACCTGCGCATTTACAAATTCGTAAACTTTTTTCAAAAAAGTGCTTGCACAGTTCTCGAATCATAGGTTATTATCTTCCTCGTTGAACGCGCGGGTCCAACAAAACGAACCGCGAATCAACAATATAGCATGTCGGAGTGGCGGAATTGGCAGACGCGCTAGCTTGAGGTGCTAGTGACCGCTTTTTGGTCATGCGGGTTCAAGTCCCGCCTCCGACACCATCGCATTTGAGAAGCCTCTTCGGAGGCTTTTTTGTTACCGATAGACGGTGGGGTCCACGATGGAAACGCTTGAACGCAACGAGTGGGCAGACGTTGCCCAACTAGTCGAGATCACGAGCGATGCTGTCATCATCTGCGAGCTCGACGGAACCATTCTGCATGTGAATAATCGCTTACTTGGTTTGATGTGCGAGGAACGCGCCGACGTCATCGGCGGAGATGTAAAAGACGTCCTGTACTCGTCCGCTTTTGAACGTGCGACGGAACATCGTCTGCCATTTGAAACTGATGGCTCCGAGAACGAACTGATGCTCAAGCTGAGTGACGGCTCTTTTATTCCCGTCTTTGTTCGTGCGGGCTCCGTAACGCCTCCGCGCATCTTTGGGCGCCGCGCACCACGTGTCCTGGTGGCGCTTCACAGTATCGAGGAACA
Source organism: uncultured Collinsella sp. (assembly GCA_938011935.1). Taxonomy (GTDB): domain Bacteria; phylum Actinomycetota; class Coriobacteriia; order Coriobacteriales; family Coriobacteriaceae; genus Collinsella. Next base: position 3,265 of record CALLSU010000139.1, on the reverse strand, counting down.
GTATTCTCACGACCGTCAGCTCAAGCGTGCGCTTTCGGAGCTTAGAGTGGCGAACAAGCGTCTCTCTGGCACGCTCTCGGTCATTATGAGCACTGTGGGCTCCGATGAGCTGCCCAGCCTGCTTGATACCGTTTTGAACCAGCTTGTAGGAACGCTCGATGCTTCGGGTGCCGCTATCTATTTTTCTGAGAGCGGCGGCTTTAAGCTTCGCGGTGTTTCCAAGGAGCTGCTCGACAGCTACCTGCCCGAGTTTTTGCCGTATGGCGCTGGCATTCCGACGTATGTTCTTCGCGAGTCGCGTGCCTGTCGCTTGTCGATCCAACAGGACCTTGAGGGCGATAAGGCCGCCTCCGGTATGTTCATGGACCTGGATAATCGTTCAAAGCACCTGTTGCGCATGCAGGATATGCCTCCGTACCGCAGCGAGATCTGTCTTCCCGTTTTTTACGGTACGCAGATCCTCGGCGTGCTGGAAGTTGGTTGGAAACGCCCCCAGGCACCGCTCGCCTATGACGTTAATGTGCTCGAGGTCATTTGCGATTACCTGTCTATCCAGCTGGTCGGCATGGCATCGAGCCTTCGCTCCCGTCGCACGGCCGAGCTTGGCCGCTCGCTCAATGTCTTGCGTGATGAGTTGTTTACCTTTCTAGACGATTCCGCCGCGGCTACCCAGGCGGTATCGTCCGAGATCTGCAATATGCTCAACTGCCATTTTTGCCCTATTGAGTATGACGCCAGTCTGGATTCCTACGTCATAGATTTTGAAGGCGGCAGCCGCGTTGCTTTGCCGGACGATCCCGAGAAGCTTTTCTTTTCCACGACGGCGCCAGCAGCACGTCTGGGGGCTGGCCCTGATGGCTTTGAGGCATCTGTTTTGGGCGGCACGAGTGCCGAGGACCTTAAACACGTCCGTATAACTCGCGTTGACGAATCGATGCCTATGGGAGGCTGGCTTAGGGCGCATGGCTTGCCTTGCCAGGGTCTCTACGTCGACGCCGGCATCGAGGCGGGGCGTCCGCGCTCTAAGGGCGATGGCAAGCACAGTAACGACGCGATTGTTCCTGCTTCTGTTGCGAAGGGCCCGACGACGCGCGCGCTGCTGCTTCGTGATGGTAGCCAAGAGCCGATTGATGACCTTGAATATGACTACTTGGTGCACTTGGCTCATGACTTTGAACTGATCTATGAAGGCGAATCTCAAAAGCGTGAGGAGCGCCATATCGCTCAGACGCTCCAGATTGGCATGAGAAATTCACTGGGGGATGTTCCGGGAATCGCCGCCGATTCGGTGTACCTGTCGGCCACGAATTCGGCGTTGGTCGGCGGCGATTTCTATACGCTCATCCGTCTTCCCGACGATTGCGCCGTCATGATTCTGGGCGATGTGTCTGGCAAAGGCATTGAGGCTGCATCGATGTCCGCGCTCGTCAAGACGGCCCTGACGGCATATGCCTGGGAGGGCGCTGGACCGGCCCGCATGGCACGCTCCCTTAACAGCATGCTCATGGGCTTTTCGAGGGTCGAGACGTTCGTGACGGCCTTTATCGCCAAGATTGACCTTAAAGCCGGACGCGCAACGTATTGTTCGGCGGGCCATCCTCCGACCATGGTCATCAGGCCAGAGTCGATGCCGCTGGGTGGCGACGAGGCTCGTGGGGGAGAGGTCGAGCTGCTTGGATGCCAATCGGGGGTAATCGGTGCCTTTGAGAGCATGGTGTACGAGACAGGCGTGTTTACGTTCGCTCCTGGTGACATGCTATTTATGTACACCGACGGAACAATCGAAGCACGTGACCGCTCGGGTGCTTTCTTTGGCGAGCAGCGCCTTCGCGACCTTCTGCTCTCTGTCTCGGGTGAGGGCGTGTCGGGCATTTGCGGCAAGGTCTTGGGCGAGCTTGACCGATTTACCGAATCGGCGCTGGACGATGACATTGCATTGGTGTCCCTTGAGTTTTTACGGGGTCGTTCATAGACGACGCTGGGCGGGCTGAATCCGTACGGTTGGGGAAACGAATGCATCGAGTGGGCTTTTTTGGGGAACCATGGTCGTATGAATGAGTGGAATGACATAGCGGTTTTGACGCCACCAGGCGATATCGACATCGCCACGGTGCCTGCGCTGCGTCGGCGGTTGGATGCTTTGATTGGCCGCGGCGTGCGTCGTGTCGTCATCAACTGTCAGGCTGTTAGCTTTATCGATTCGACGGGCTTGGCATTCCTGCTTACGCGCGCTCGTGAGCTCATGAGGCGAGAAGGCCTGCTTTCGCTCGTCAATGCATCAGGTGAAGTTGTTCGCTTTTTGGAGATTGCTCGTCTTGTCGATATCCTTCATGTCGCGGGGCCGGCACGGGAGTCTATTCCCGCCATTCCGGTGGGGGAGCTGCCTCGCTGGAGTAAGAGCGTCGAGGTCCGTCAGGGTATCGAGAATCTTCCATACTACCGACATCGCATCGCCGAACTCCTTGAATCGCTTCCGTTGCGCCGTGACGAGCGCTACGATGTCGCATTGGCGTCGGGGGAGGCACTGGGTAATGCCTATGACCATGCGGGCGGTATCGGGTGCGTCCTGACGGTTCAGGCCTATGGCGATCGCGTTGTGGTTGAGGTGCTTGATCGAGGTGCTGGCTATTCTATCGATGAAACGAGCGAGCCGGTCGCATCCGAGGAACGCGGCCGCGGTATCAAGCTTATGCGTATGCTCGTCGATAACGTGGAGGTTGCTCGTCGTACGGACGGCGCCGGCACGCGCGTGCAGATGGTGAAGCTGTTTAGCGGAGCGCTGGAATCGTGTGCCTAGCCAATCGCTTTAGCGCGTTTAGCTACTAAGAACATGCGGCAGACAAGTTTTTTGAAAAAAGTACTTGCGTCTTTAGGACAACTCGCGTAAATTAATAGCGCGCAAGCGGACATGGCTCAGTTGGTAGAGCACAACCTTGCCAAGGTTGGGGTCGCGGGTTCGAGCCCCGTTGTCCGCTCCATTGCATTTCCGGACCGTTTAGGCGGTCCTTTTTCGGCGAAGTGGCCAAGTGGTAAGGCAGAGGCCTGCAAAGCCTTTACCCCCGGTTCGAATCCGGGCTTCGCCTCCAGGCAACATCCGGGCGCTCCGGCGCCCGTTTTGTTTTACATATGCGGACATGGCTCAGTTGGTAGAGCACAACCTTGCCAAGGTTGGGGTCGCGGGTTCGAGCCCCGTTGTCCGCTCCAAACGCAACAGCCCGACTACTACGGTAGCCGGGCTTTTTCGTACCCATCGTATGGGCTCGAA
>CALLSU010000138.1:0-8434 GCA_938011935.1 uncultured Collinsella sp. | reverse complement strand
GCAAAAGCAGGGGTAGGTGAGGCCGGCGTCTTGCAGCTGGCGCAAGGCGCTCTCGTACAGGTCTAGGCGATCGTGCTGGTAGTAGGGGCCTTCGTCCCACTCCAGCCCCAGCCAGGCTAGGTCGTCGATGAGTTGGGCGGCAAGTTCCGGGCGCTTACAGCGATCGTCTAGGTCCTCGATGCGCAACACAATGCTGCCGCCTTGGCTGCGGGCCGAAAGCCACGCGCACAGGCAGCTGAACACGTTGCCCAGGTGCATGCGGCCCGAAGGCGACGGAGCAAAGCGACCCACGACGGGCGCGGGAACGGAGGCGGGCTGTGCCGTGGGCGCGTCCGCGGCGGGCGTTGCTATGTTGCGTGCGTTGATATCCATGCGGACGAGTATAGCGCGGGGGCGCGATGGGGAGGCGTCACGGTGGTTCGCAAGTTGTCGAGGCCTCGCATTGCGTATGGCGGGCCGCGGCTTTATGCCCCTCGGCTGGCGGCTCAATCAGTGCATGCCGCGCCCACACAAAGCCGCTACACCTGTGACGGAGCTGTGAAGTGGTATCTATCGTTGGTGCAGGACATGCCAAGGAGTGTCCTAAACTGCCGGCAGATAAGGAACGTCCCTAAGTGCCAGGCTCGGGTGGGACTTTTGTCCCATTTGACGCTCCGGTCGCCTAGATATTCGTCGTGTGTGCCCGTAAACGTGGGACAATGGCGCTGTTGGTATCACAGACAAAGGATGTGCCTATGAACGCCCCCGTTGCCAAGACCTGTCGGCAGCGTCGCCTATTCGCGCGATTTGCTTCCGTCTGCGCACTCGTCGCGCTTGCATTGCTGCTACTGCCCGCCGCCGCGCACGCCGACGGCTATTCCATGACCCAAACCTATATCGGTGCCACGGTCGAGGCCGATGGATCGCTGACCGTTGTCGAGGGACGTCAGTTTGATTTCGACGACGACATCAACGGCGTGTATTGGGAGATCAATACGGGCACCAACCAGCAGGGCGGCGCGGCGGGCGTCGACGTGCTGAGCGTCGAGGAAGAGGACACCGCGTTCAACAAAGTCGATAGCGCGAACAAGGGTGACTCTGGCGTCTACACGGTCGAGCAGTCCGACGGCGGCGTAAAGATCAAGGTTTTCAGCCCCCACGAGAGCGGCGATAGCGCGATCTATTACGTGAGCTACACCATGACCGGTGCGGTCATGAACTGGGCCGATACCGCCGAGCTCTACTGGAAATTTGTGGGTGACGGCTGGTCTGCGGACTCCGATGACGTCGAGATGGAAGTCTACTTTGCAAATGCCGCTGCCGGGACGGCCGCCGTCAAGGGCGATAACTTCCGCGCATGGGGCCACGGCCCGCTGACGGGCGACGTGTCACTCGATGCGGACGAGCCCATGGTCACCTATACCATTCCCTGCGTGCATGAGGGAGAATTCGCCGAGGCACGCATCGCCTTCCCCAACGACTGGGTGCCGCAGCTCGCCGCCTCGAGCGAAGAGCGCATGTCGACGATTCTGAGCGAAGAGAAGGAATGGGCCGACGAGGCCAACGCTCGCCGTGAGCACGCGCGTGCGGTTGCCGGCGCGATTGCCGTGGTGTGTGTTGTCGTGGCGGTTGCCTATACCGGTGTGATCGTGATGCTTAAGCTGCGCAGGCCCAAGCCCAAGCCACTCTTCCAGGACGAGTACTTCCGCGATGTGCCCTCGGCCGACCATCCCGCGGTGCTTGCAGCTCTCATGAGCTGGAACGACGTGCCCGATCAGGCATATATCGCCACACTTATGAAGCTCACCGACGACCGCGTGATCAAGCTGGAAGAAGCGACCGAGACCAAGAAGAAGGGTCTGCTCCGTCGCGAAAAAGAGGAGCAGACGTATCGCATCACAGTGACCGACGAGGCCTGGAAGGCTGCCAAGAAGGACGGCATCGATCGCGACGTGCTCAAGGTCTTCTTTGCTGGCGTTAAGCCCGATAAGGACGGAGTCCGTTCGCGCACGTTTAGCGAGTTGGAGGAGTACGCTAGCGAGCGCACCACATCTGTTGGCGACAAGCTCGAGGACTATCAGAGCACAGTTAAGGGCAAGCTGGAGGCGCGCGAGCTTATTGCATCGGATGGCACTATCGCGATGGTGGCCGGCCTGGTTCTCGGCATCATCATTGTCTTTGGCATTCTGGGCTCTCTGTTCTATACCGACTTTGCGGATGCCAACGTCGGTGCCGCTATGATCTCGATCCCCGTTACGATCGTGGGCTTTGTCCTGAGCTGCACCTTCCGCCGTTACACGCCGGAGGGCGCCGAGGTGGCGGCTCGCTGCAAGGCGCTCAAGCATTGGCTCGAGGACTTTACGCGCCTGAAGGAGGCTATCCCCAGCGACCTAATCTTGTGGAACAAACTGCTGGTGATGGGCGTTGCCCTGGGCGTTTCGAAAGAAGTGCTGCGACAGCTGGCCGAGGCCGTGCCTGCGGATCTGCGCAACAGCGACGATCTCTACGACAACTACCCCTGCTACTGGTGGTATTACCATCACTACGGCAACGAGTCTCCGCTCGATTCGTTCAACGAGGTGTATCACGAGACCATCCGCGAGCTGGCTTCGAGTTCCGATAGCTCGAGCGGCGGCAGCGGCGGCGGCTTTTCCGGTGGCGGCGGTGGCGGCGTCGGCGGAGGCGGCGGCGGAACGTTCTAGCGAGCGCTTGCTTTGGGGTGGATCTTTCTGGGCGGTTGCCAGGGAAGATTCATCCCATTTTTGTGCATCGAAACGGGTCAAACTTTCCGCTGCGGACCTTCGCGCAAGGGACAGTGGACAAAAAATGCCAAATATGAGTACTGTTGCTGCGTTGGTCACATATGTTTGCACATAATAATGGGCTCCTAATGAGAGTACTTCTCGTTAGGAGCCCATTTTATTGAACATTTGGGGAGTTATGTCAGCTCGTGCAGCTGGTCGTCATGCCTATAAGCATCAAAAATGCCCCAAATCGCTGCTACTAAAAAGGTAACAGTACTCATATTTGATGTTTTTTGACCAGGGCTATCTACAAACCCCCTAGGCCACTCATTGGGGACAGACTTAAATGACTAGTTGTTGGGGATCAGTCATTGGGGACGTTCTTAAATGACCAGGTGTGGCTGCTTGGGCTAGGCTGTTAGGTCGAGTTCGTAGAGGAAGCTTTCGCGCGGCATGTCGTGACGGCGCTCTTCGCGGTTGGCGCGGTGCGTGGCCGTGCGCTTAAAGCCGTGCAGCTCGTAGAACTTCCACGAGCAGTTGGAGTCGGTGTACAGGTGCGCCCTCGTCGCTCCAAGCGAGGACAGGTGCGAGACCGCGGCATCGAGCAGAACCGTGCCAACGCCCAGGCCATGGACATCGCGATCCACGGCAAGCAGCGTGACCTCGTTGTCGTGCGGCAACGGGCTGCTCTCGAGCAGGCGGTTGTTGGTTCGGATGGTTGCGCGCACAAACGAGAGATACTCGGCGCAGGCATCAGGCTCCAGCTCACGCATCTGCGATAGCAGCGCGCGTTCGGTATCCATCCAATGTTCCTTAACGGTGGCGCCGGAGCTCTGTCCCGCACGCGCGAGCGAAATGCCACGCGCCTGACCGTCGATTACGGCAACCTGTGAAAACGTCGACGACGAAAGACAATAGGCGAGGTCGCACGCGGCCTCGAGGCGGTTGTACTCATCGTTATCCGAATTGTTATGCCAAAGCTGCTGCAGAATCAGCGCGATGGCGTCGAAGTCTTCGGTATCAAACGGTCGGTAGAGAACCCGCGAGACCATGGTGCCTCTTTCTTTTGCGGATGCATATCGAGCACAGTTCTACCACGCCATTGGCATCAAATTATGGTGCCCCTGTGTTCCATGAACTCACCGTGCCCGGTGCCGTGCCCATCCCCTCCGCGTGCAAACTTTTTCTGCACATGCGCCCGTTGCGGGGTGCATCGATGCGCTCGATGCGCTACATTAAATCAGTATTTTCAATGCCGCTGCGCGAGCGCTGCAGATCGACGTATCACCGACTCACAGAGCACGGCGGCGTACCAGACAGGAGGACTGCATGGGATCTGATGTGAAGATCGCACGCGCGTTGATCTCGGTTACCGATAAGACGGGCGTCGTCGATTTCGCACGGACGCTGGTTGACGACTTTGGCGTCGAGATCATCTCTACGGGCGGCACGGCTCGTGCCATCGAGGACGCGGGCGTTCCCGTAACCCCCATCGAGGAGTTCACGGGCTATCCCGAGATGATGGACGGCCGCGTTAAGACCCTGCACCCCAAGGTTCACGGCGCGCTGCTGGCCCGCCGCGATTCCGAGCAGCACATGCAGGAGGCCGCTCAGCACGGCATTAAGCTGATCGACCTGGTCGTCGTCAACCTGTACGAGTTCGAGAAGACCGTCGCCAACCCTGAGGTCACCTTCGCGGACGCCATCGAGCACATCGACATCGGTGGTCCCTCCATGCTGCGCTCTGCTGCCAAGAACGCCACGAGCGTTACCGTCATTTCCGACCCGGCCGACTATGATGCCGTCCTGGCCGAGATGCACGAGACCGGTGGCTGCACCACGCTTTCCACCCGTCGTCGCCTGCAGGTGAAGGTCTACCAGACCACCGCCGCCTACGACACGGCTATCTCCCGTTGGCTTGCCGCCCAGGCAAGCGACGTGGCGGACACCTCTGCCAAGCTCGAGATCTCGCTGGAGAAGGTCGACGACCTGCGCTATGGCGAGAACCCGCAGCAGAAGGCTACGGTCTACCGCTTTGCCGAGGGCTGCGAGAACACCGCGAGCTCGCAGTTCCCGCTCGTTGGCTCCGAGCAGATCCAGGGCAAGCCGCTCAGCTACAACAACTATCTGGATGCCGATGCCGCTTGGAACCTGGTCCGCGAGTTCGACGAGCCGGCCTGCGTGATTCTCAAGCACCAGAACCCCTGCGGCTCCGCCGTTGCCGAGGACATTACGTCCGCTTACGACCGCGCCTTCGCCTGCGATCCCAAGAGCGCCTTTGGCGGCATCATCGCCTGCAACCGCGAGGTTCCCTATGAGCTGGTCGAGCACTTTGCCGATCAGAACAAGCAGTTCGTCGAGGTTATCATCGCCCCGACCTACACCGACGAGGCGCTCGAGCGCATGGCCAAGCGCCCCAACCTGCGCGTGTTGGCCACCGGCGGCGTGGACCACGGCGCCCAGGTGGAGCTGCGCTCCATCGACGGCGGCATGCTGGTGCAGGAAGTCGACCACGTGACCGAGGATCCCGCGACCTTTACGTTCCCCACCGACCGCAAGCCCACCGATGCCGAGATGGCCGAGCTCGAGTTTGCTTGGAAGGTCTGCAAGGGCGTTAAGTCCAACGCCATCCTGGTCTCCAAGGGCAAGGCCGGCATTGGCATGGGCCCGGGTCAGCCTAACCGCGTTGACTCTGCGCTGCTTGCCTGCGAGCGCGCCGAGGACTTCTGCGAGCGCGAGGGCGTGGAGAAGGGCGGCTTTGCCTGTGCAAGCGACGCGTTCTTCCCGTTCCGCGACAATGTCGACGTGCTTGCTGCACACGGCGTGACCTGCATCATTCAGCCCGGCGGCTCCAAGCGCGACGACGAGAGCATCCAGGCCTGCAATGAGCACAATATTGCTATGGTCTTTACGGGCGCTCGCCACTTCCGCCACTAAGTTCCGCCTTGGGACAAAATAATCTCCGCAAAAGACGGCTGCTCCGTTTGGAGGGCCGTCTTTTTGGTATAAGAGGACGGAATGACTAACACGAAAGGTATGACCATGCCCCAGATTGATGATGCCGAGCTGTTTGGCAATGCCGAGGATCAGCGTGCGTATGAGGACTTTTGCGCCAATCAGGAGGCGGTCGAGAAGTTTACACTCGACAAGCCCGCGCTTGTCTGCCGTTGGCGCATGTCCAACAAAAAGGTGCCCATGCTCAACCGCCACATTCGCGCGCTGTCCGAGCGCCTGGTGCAGGGCGAGCCGCTTACCCATAACATGCTCAGCTGGGCCAAACAGCACGTTGAGTGGTCGCTTGCCGAGGGCGATTACACCGCACGCGACGGCGTGCTCATGCTGGTGATCGACGTTAACGGCAACGCCGCCATGACGGTGGGGGAGTACGAGCCGCTCGCCGATACGTCGGCCAAGGCGCTGCGTGCCCGCTCCGCCGAGGCCCGCTCCGAGGCCGACGAAACCGGCGTGGCGCCCGAGCTGCTCGCCGCCGTCAACAACGGCGAGCTTGCCTTTGTGGCGCCGGCGGACGAGTGCCTGTGTGGCACGGCGACCCTTATTGAGCAGTTGGCCCAGACCAAGGGCATCCCGGTCACGCGCGTAGACATTCCCGCGCAGCTTAAGGGCGCCCTGTTCCTGGTGAGCGACGAGCACGGCGTGGTCCCCGCAACTGAGACGGACGCCGCCGAGGCCGACGCCGCGACGGTCGCCTTCTTTGCCGACGGCTACGAAAAGCTCCGCGCCCGCCGCTAAATGATTTTTCTGGGACGGGGATTAAAAACTCATTTTGGTCTCCGTTTCCGTCGCGAGCGTGAGGCGGACAAAACGCCCCCGCTTGCGAACAGTTCTGTCACCTTGGTGCCGCGCGAGGCGCGCACCTGCGGCTCCGCGGTCATAATGGGGCAAGACAACCAAGAGGGGAGCGGAATCCATGGCGCTGATCTATATCGTTGAGGACGACGAGCCCATTCGTCGCGAGCTTGCCGACATCCTTGCCCGTGCCGGTTTTGAGGTCGAGGCCTGCGAATCGTTCGAGCATGTTTCGCGCGATATTCTCGCCGCCGCGCCCGACCTGGTGCTGCTCGACCTGACGCTTCCCGTCAAGGACGGCCAGCATATCTGCCATGAGGTTCGCCGCGAATCCGAGGTCCCCATCATCGTCCTCACCTCGCGCACGACCGAGATTGACGAGGTCATGGCCATGACGCTTGGCGCGGACGACTTTGTTCCCAAGCCTTACAGCGCCCGCGTGCTCGTGGCGCGCATCAATGCCTTGCTGCGCCGCACCGCGGCGGCGGGCGAGCGTAGCACGCTCGTCCACGAGGGACTGGAGCTCGACCTCGCACGCTCCATGGTCACCAATACGCAAACCGGTACCAGCACCGAGCTCACCAAAAACGAACTGCGTATCCTCTCGCTGCTTCTGAGCCGCGCGGGCAAGATTGTTTCGCGCTCGGCCATCATGCAGGACCTGTGGGACTCCGACGCCTTCGTGGACGACAACACGCTCACCGTCAACATCAACCGCCTGCGCACCACGCTCGAAAAAATCGGCATCAAGGGGTATTTGACGACGCACCGCGGCCAGGGCTATTCGGTTTAGGGGCCGGCTATGTCGTTTGCCAAATTCTTCAAAGATGCGCTGCTTCCCGTCGCCGTGTGGACGTGCGGCGTGCTGCTGAGCTGCTTTGTGCTGACGGTCGCCGGCGCACCCGTTTCTATCGTGGTCGTGGCGGTCGGCGTGTCCTTTATCTTCGGTATGCTCGGCATCGTGATCGAGTACGTTCGCCGTCGCCGTTTTCTGCGTCAGTTGGAGCGCGCGGCAGAGGAGCTCGAGAGTCCCGCATGGGTGCAGGAGATGGTGCAATGCCCGACCTATGCCGAGGGCGAGCTCGAATACGAGGTCTTGCGCCGGGTGGGCAAAGCCGCTTGCGACGAGGTTGCCGAAGGCAGACGTCAGACCGATGACTATCGCGACTATATCGAGAGCTGGGTCCACGAGGCCAAGCTGCCTCTGGCGGCAGCCCATCTGATTTTGGAAAACCTGGACGGCAGCGAAGATGATCTGTCGCGCGTAGATGACCTCGGTCGCGAGCTTGCCCGCGTGGAGCGCTATATCGACCAGGCGCTCTACTATGCGCGCTCGGAGGTTGTGGAGCGCGATTACCTGATTCGTCGCTGGGACCTTAAGACCTTGGTGACGGGTGCGATTAAAGCCAACGCCCGCGAGCTCATCGCGGCGCACGTGGCTCCGGTGTGCGAGAACCTCGACTTCGAGGTCTTTACCGACGAGAAGTGGCTCGAGTTTATTCTGAGCCAGCTCATTCAGAACAGCATTAAATATGCGCGTGAGGACGGCGCAAAGATCGTGTTTTCGGGTGCCTTGCTGGACGAGGGCCTGGCGAGCGAGCGCATCGAGCTTACCGTCGCGGACAACGGCTGCGGCGTGAGCGCGGCCGACCTGCCGCGCGTGTTCGAGAAGGGCTTTACCGGCGACAACGGCCGCACCACCAAGCGCGCAACGGGCATCGGCCTCTACCTGGTGGCGCGTCTGTGCTCCAAGATGGGCATCGACGTCACCGCGGCATCCGAGCCCGGCGAAGGCTTCGTCGTAACGTTCGCTTTCTCAACCAACAAGTTCCAATACTTCGAGTAACGCACACGGCAGACGCCCGCCCAAACAAAAACGTGCCGCCTCAAACAAAACGTGCCGC
>CALLSU010000137.1:0-1067 GCA_938011935.1 uncultured Collinsella sp. | reverse complement strand
GTGGCCGCTCACGACCAACGACTTCCCCACCGTCGATCCGGCGGACCCCTACATGCTCACGCCCCAGGAACAGCACATCATGGACAAGCTCGTGTCCGAGTTTGTCACCGCCGATCACCTGCATCGCCATATCGATTTCCTCTATAGCCACGGCTCGATGTACAAGGTCACCAACGGCAACCTGCTGTTCCATGGCTGCGCGCCGCTCAACGAAGACGGCACCTTTAGCAGCATGAACTGCCTGGGCACCTGGCACGCCGGCCGTGATTATCTCGATTTTTGCGACCGCATCGCCCGCCGCGCCTGGCGCGTGGGCGACCGCGACGCCCTCGACTGGATGTGGTACCTGTGGATCGGCTTTAACTCACCCGCCAGCGGACGCCTGGTGCGTACCTTTGAGCGCGCCTATATCGCCGATAAGAGCACCTGGGTCGAGCCGATGGACCCGTACTTTACGCTTACCAAGTCGCCCTCGGTCTGCGACGACATCATGCGCGAGTTCGGCGTTGCCCCCATGGCATGTTCGCCGACTGGCCACATCATCAACGGCCACACGCCCGTTAAAACCACCAAGGGCGAGCAGCCCATCCGCGCCGAGGGCAAGCTGCTGGTCATCGATGGCGGCTTCTGCCGCGCCTACCACCCCAAGACGGGCATCGCCGGCTACACGCTTATCTCCAGCTCGCGCGGATGTCGCCTAAAGTCGCACCAAGCTTTTACCACGGTTGCCGAGGCACTTACCCGCAATGTAGACATCGAGAGCGAGACCAACCGCTTTGACGAGGCCGACCGCCGCCGCATGGTAAGCGACACCGATACCGGTGCCAAGATCCGCAGCCAGATCCAGGACCTACGCCAACTGCTCGATGCATATAGAAACGGTGCTATCGAGGAGTGCGCCTAGCCCCGCCTGCGGGGATTGGCTAAACTTGCTGAGTTCGTCATCCCCGCGGCGCTCCGGCGCCACCCTAAGGCAGGTACCATGCAAAAGCTCCTTGCGCAGATCATGAAGTTTGGCGTCGTCGGCGTCGTCGCCACGGTCATCGACTTTGGCATCATGAATCTGC
>CALLSU010000136.1:0-7249 GCA_938011935.1 uncultured Collinsella sp. | reverse complement strand
GGCGACACCGACATCAACATCATCGACACCGCCGAGTTCGCCATCCCCGGCCTTGACGACGAGTTCCGCGTCATCGTCTCCCCGTGGATTCTGACGGTGCTCGTTACCGACCGCCTGGCTCGCTACTACGAGACGGTCACCAAGCACAACCTCAAGTATCGTCGCTACTATCACCAGTTCGACTACTAAAGAAAACGGGTGCGGGAACGTGCCGGGCTATTGAGAGGAACACAGAATGAGACAGTACATCATCGCCAGCCATGCGCACTTCGCTACCGGCATCAAGGAGAGCGTCGAGCTGCTCTCGGGCGCTCGCGACAACGTCCACGATCTTTCGATGTTCGTCGATGGCCGCATGGACGTGGCCGAGGAGGCCCAAAAACTGCTGGCAGGCATGTCTGCTGACGATGATGTCGTTGTCTGCACCGACCTCTTTGGCGGCAGCGTCAACAACGAGTTCACCAAGATCGTCCAGACGCGTCCCCGCACGTACCTCGTTACCAACATGAACCTTCCTCTGCTCATCCAGCTGCTGTTCTCTGACGAGTCGGCGCCGGTTGAGGAGACGATTCGCGCCATCGTCGCTGCGGACGATACGCGCGTGAAGTTTGTCAACGATCTTTTGGTCGATGACGACGAGGAAGAAGAGTTCTAATCCGCAGCACCTACTGACACGCCGTAAGACGGCACAAGACCTTTGGGGGGTCACATTATGATTCAGCTACTTCGCGTTGACCATCGCCTGCTTCACGGCCAGGTCGCAGTTTCCTGGGTTCAGGGCCTTGGCTCCAACTGCATCTTCTGCGTGGGCGATAAGGTCGCCAACGACCCGGTGTGGAAGACGACGCTCAAGATGGGCAAGCCTGCCGGCTGCAAGCTCGTCATCAAGGATATGGCGAATGCCATCGAGGCCATTAACTCGGGCGTGACTGACAAATACAAGATGATCATCTGCGTCGCCACCATCGCCGAGGCAAAGCAGCTTGTTGAGGGCTGCCCGCAGATCAAGTCGGTCAACCTGGGCAACACCAAGCCCAAGGACGAGAAGCGCCCCGATGCTCGTCAGGTCTCTCGTCAGATCTTCCTGACCGCAGCCGAGGAAGCCGATGTGCGCGAGATGCTGGATCGTGGCGTTGAGGTCGAGATTCGACCCCTGGCCGATGACCCCAAGGTTGACTGCGCCAGCGTGCTCTAGGCGTTTGAATTCGAAGAGTCTGAGCTCTTCGTAGTGTCCTATTAGGAAAGGGGGATGTATGCTTACCCAAGCAATCCTCATCGGACTTATCGCCGCATTTGGTAAGTTCGACTGCCAGCTCGGTACGCTCTATGCGTTCCGCCCCATCGTCCTGTGCCCGCTCGTGGGTCTGGTGCTGGGGGACCTGCAGTCCGGCCTCGCGATCGGTGCGAGTCTGGAGCTGCTGTTCATGGGCTCGATCTCCATCGGCGCCTACGTGCCGCCTGATGAGACGATCGGCGGCGTGCTCGCCTGCGCCTTCGCTATCCAGCTGGGCCAGAGCACCGAGGCAGCCATCGCGCTTGCCATGCCCATCGCCACGCTGTGCCTTGCCATCAAGAACATCCTCAACGCCGCCCTGCCGATCCTGGTTGACCGCGCTGATGTCTTCTCCGGCCAGGGCAACCTTAAGGGTGTCTATGCGATGCACTTCCTGATCGGTTTAACCGGCATCATCATGGCGTTCCTGCTGTGCTCGCTGTCGTTCTATCTGGGTGCTGACGCTATCCAGGGCGTGCTCGACTTTATCCCCGACTTTGTTCTTGCTGGCTTTGGCGTGGCCGCCAACATCCTGCCGGCCATGGGCTTCGCCATGCTCGGCCGCCTGGTGCTCACCAAGCAGCTCGTGCCCTTCTACTTCCTGGGCTTCCTGCTGTGCTCCTACGCCAACGTGCCCGTCCTGGGCGTCGCCCTGATCGCCATCATCATCGGCATCGACAAGTTCGACCTGCTCGGCCTGGGCGGAGCCCAGCCCCAGCTCTCCGCGGAAGGGGATGAGGACGATGACTTCTAGTCCCGAGAACAAGATCACGCGCTCCGACCTCGTCAAGAGCGCCGTCAACGTCGGCGCCCTGGGCATGGAGTTCTCCTGGACCTACTACAAGCAGATGAACATCGCCTTCTGCCTGATGGTCGCCAACATGCTCAAGAAGATCTACGCCGGCCGCCCCGACGACTACGCCGAGGCCCTGCACCGCCACTGCGCGTTCTTCAACATCACCGTCCAGTTCGCCCCGTTCGTCGGCGGCATCGCGATGGCCATGGAGGAGAAGGTCGCCCGCGGCGAGATCGAGCCCGAGAGCGTCAACGACGTCAAGGCCGCCCTCATGGGCCCGCTGTCCGGCATCGGCGACTCCATCTTCCTGTCGACGCTGCGCGTGGTCGCCGCCGCGGTGGGCATCAGCCTGTGCCAGGCCGGCAACCCCTTCGGCCCCATCGCCTTCCTGCTCATCTACAACGTCCCCGGCTTCGCGCTGCGCGTCTGGGGCGCCGTCAAGGGCTACGAGCTGGGCGTGGGCTTCCTGGACGAGGCCCAGAGGACCGGCCTCATGCAGAAGATCATGACCTGCGTGGGAATCGTGGGCGTCATGGTCGTGGGCGCCATGTGCAAGGACATGTTCTGGGCCAGCATCCCGGTGGCCATCGGCTCGGGCGACGACGCCCAGACCCTCCAGGACATCCTGGACGGCATCATGCCCGGCATGCTCGGCATGATCGCCTTCTGGCTGTACTACTGGCTGCTGTCCAAGAAGATCAACCCCATGGTGCTGATCGTGGCCACCATGGTCGTGGGCATCATCGGCGCGTTCTTCGGCGTGCTGGCGTAGGCTCCTGCGTTCTATTCTGCCCCCAAGGGAAACGGCGACCCATTGCGGTCGCCGTTTTTTATTACCGAAAGCTAGCTGGAGGTGCTTCGTGATTCGATCTGACAATCCGCCCGATAATGGCGTGAGCGGGGCGATGTATCTATTTGGCACGGCGCTCTTGTGGAGTTTTATCGGCATCCTCGTTCGCGCCAATTCGCAGTCAGCTCTTTTGATCGGTGCCGTTACGGCAATATTTATGGCGCTCTTTATCCTGCTCGTCGGCAGGCCCATCCTCCGCGTCAGCCGTCTTATTGTCCTTGTGGCCGTCTGCAACTTCGTGACGGGCACCACGTTTAACTTTGCCAACCAGCTCACGACGGTCGGCAACGCGATCGTCCTGCAGTACACCTCGATGATTTTCGTTATCGTGTATCAATCGCTCGCAACTCGCACGTTGCCCTCGCCTGCGAAGATTGCCTCCGTGGTGCTTGCTTTTACGGGTATGGGACTTTTCTTTTTAGGCGATTTAAGTGCCGAGGGCATGCTCGGCAACCTGCTTGCCGTCATTTCGGGCGCCACCTTTGGGCTGTGTTTCTTTTTGAACTCTCGCCCCGATGCGTCGCCCATGGTGTCCTCGCTCATCTCCTGCGGTATCTCGATGTTGCCGATCGTCTATTTTGCCGGTGCCCTAGACTCCGTGAGACCGTTTGAGTGGGGGCTTATGCTGGTGCACGGCCTTTTTTGCAGTGGCCTTGCGAGCGTGCTGTATGCCAAGGGGATTGCGCGCACTAACGCGTTTGCGGCCAACTTGGTCTGCATGAGCGAGGTCGTGCTCGCTCCCTGCTGGTCGGCGCTCCTCTTTGGCGAGGTCTTTCGCTGGAACGAGTTTTTGGGCGCGGCGATAATCGTTTTGGTGATTGTAGGCAACTTGGCATACGATGCCTTTGGCGATGGCTTTCTGGTGGCGCTTGTCCGCCATCGAAACAAAGAGCGCGCCTGATGGGATACGTCTGCCGTTTACGGTAAAAAACACCCCGCTGAGCGAGTGGTATTAAATAGTAAGAACCTGCATATCTATAATTGGTATCAAATCATTTGTACCTGGCATGGGTGTTCGCAGCACACCAGGTACGCTTCGAGCCGTGTGATCGAACTCCCGGAATTGATATCAACAACGCGCGCGACGGGTGTGACGACGGTTCGATATTCCTTATTGGGAGGAATTATGCTTGTCCAAGCAATCCTCGTCGGCTTAGTCGGAGCGTTTGGATGCCTCGACTACCAGCTCGGCACCCTCTACGCGTTCCGCCCCATCGTCCTGTGCCCGCTCGTGGGCCTGGTGCTGGGGGACCTGCAGACTGGCCTTGCCGTAGGTGCAAGCCTTGAGCTGCTGTTCATGGGCTCGATCTCCATCGGCGCCTACGTGCCGCCTAACGAAACCGTCGGCGGCGTGCTCGCCTGCGCGTTTGCCATTCAGCTCGGTCAGGGTACCGAGACGGCCATCGCACTCGCCATGCCCATCGCCGTCCTTTCGCTGACGATCGGCAACATTACCAACGCTCTGTTCGCCGTGTTTGTCGACATGGCAGACAAGTTCGCCCTCAAGGGAAACCTCAAAGGCATCTACGCCGTTCATTGGGGACTTGGACTTTGGGGCTGCCTCGAGTACTTCCTGCTGTGTGGCGGCGCCTTCTATCTGGGTTCCGGCGCCATCCAGGGCCTGCTCGACTTCATCCCGCCCTTTGTGATTGACGGTTGCGGCGTGGCCGCCAACATCCTGCCGGCCATGGGCTTCGCCATGCTCGGCCGCCTGGTGCTCACCAAGCAGCTCGTGCCCTTCTACTTCCTGGGCTTCCTGCTGTGCTCCTACGCCAACGTGCCCGTCCTGGGCGTCGCCCTGATCGCCATCATCATCGGCATCGACAAGTTCGACCTGCTCGGCCTGGGCGGAGCCCAGCCCCAGCTCTCCGCGGAAGGGGATGAGGACGA
This sequence comes from uncultured Collinsella sp., assembly GCA_938011935.1. Taxonomy (GTDB): domain Bacteria; phylum Actinomycetota; class Coriobacteriia; order Coriobacteriales; family Coriobacteriaceae; genus Collinsella. The sequence continues at coordinate 2,440 of CALLSU010000136.1, read as the reverse complement.
TGACTTCTAGTCCCGAGAACAAGATCACGCGCTCCGACCTCGTCAAGAGCGCCGTCAACGTCGGCGCCCTGGGCATGGAGTTCTCCTGGACCTACTACAAGCAGATGAACATCGCCTTCTGCCTGATGGTCGCCAACATGCTCAAGAAGATCTACGCCGGCCGCCCCGACGACTACGCCGAGGCCCTGCACCGCCACTGCGCGTTCTTCAACATCACCGTCCAGTTCGCCCCGTTCGTCGGCGGCATCGCGATGGCCATGGAGGAGAAGGTCGCCCGCGGCGAGATCGAGCCCGAGAGCGTCAACGACGTCAAGGCCGCCCTCATGGGCCCGCTGTCCGGCATCGGCGACTCCATCTTCCTGTCGACGCTGCGCGTGGTCGCCGCCGCGGTGGGCATCAGCCTGTGCCAGGCCGGCAACCCCTTCGGCCCCATCGCCTTCCTGCTCATCTACAACGTCCCCGGCTTCGCGCTGCGCGTCTGGGGCGCCGTCAAGGGCTACGAGCTGGGCGTGGGCTTCCTGGACGAGGCCCAGAGGACCGGCCTCATGCAGAAGATCATGACCTGCGTGGGAATCGTGGGCGTCATGGTCGTGGGCGCCATGTGCAAGGACATGTTCTGGGCCAGCATCCCGGTGGCCATCGGCTCGGGCGACGACGCCCAGACCCTCCAGGACATCCTGGACGGCATCATGCCCGGCATGCTCGGCATGATCGCCTTCTGGCTGTACTACTGGCTGCTGTCCAAGAAGATCAACCCCATGGTGCTGATCGTGGCCACCATGGTCGTGGGCATCATCGGCGCGTTCTTCGGCGTGCTGGCGTAAGGGCCCGGCTGCATAGATTTTCGTTGCAACCTGGAAAGGGGATGGAGCAGGCCTATGCCCTCCATCCCCTTTTTGTATAGAAGGAGTTCGTATGTTCGCGAAGGATCGCGAAGCAATGCGCCTGACGCCGGCAGAGGTCAGGCTGATTCTTATTGAGTCCCTGCAGTGGTGCGCCAACAACGCGGTCTACTTTTTGGGGCTTATCGGTGCGGCCACGTATGATCTGGCCGGCACGGCCTTTTTGGTTGCCGCCATTACGCTCGTGCGCAATCTTATGACGTCGGCGGGCAATATGGTGTCGGGCTCGGTTATCGATCGCTTTGGACCGCGCCGGACGTCGTTTGTGACGTGCGTGATTACGGCAGTGCTATCGCTTGGCGTGGGGTTAGCGCCGTTGTCTGTCCCCGGGCTTGTGTTTGCCGCGTGCGTCTTGGGACTTGCGGGCGGCTTCATCAACACCTGCACACATGCGTTTCCGGGATACCTGGAGTCGACCACCGAGGGCCGTACCCGCGTGAACGGTCTCATGGTGTTCTACAGCAATATCGCCTATACCGCTGGCCCACTGCTCGGCGGTGCCATCGTGAGCTGTTTTGCCACGCAATCGGTCTATCTGCTCATGGCGGGCATGATGGGTGTGGCGGCCGTGCTCTCCTTGGGCTGTCACGAGTGCGTTGTTCCCGCAAAAGGGGAAAAGCCGAAGGGCGGTATTCTGGGCGGCATGGCCGAGGGTGCGCGACTTACGTTTCGCGACCACGACCTGCGCCTCATCTTTATCTCGGGCTTTTTGGGTTTCTTTGCGTTCGGCGCGTTCGATTCGCTGGAGTCGTTGTTCTACCGTGATGTGCTCAACGTGGATATCGTCTGGCTGGGCTGGCTGTCCTCGGTCGTGGGCCTCACTTCCTCGGTGGGTGCGTTCATCCTGACCAAGCTTTCTGCTCGCCATGTCAACCTGCGATTGCTGCTCGGCGCGCTCATGGCCGTGGGCATTGGGTCCATGGTGTACGTGGGCACCGATATGCTGGGGGTCGCGATTATCGGTCAGGCGATTAACGGTCTGGCCTGGGGATTCCTGGAACCGCTGCAGATGATCTTGATTCAGGAGCGCGCCGACATCAAATACCTGGGGCGCATTACCGGCTTTGTGCGTTTTGGCCTGATGAGCGCCGGCGTGGTGCCGCTGCTGGCGGCTCCGTTTTTGGCGGAGGCTTTGGGCGTCCAGGCGGTGCTGTTTGGGGCATCGACCATTATTGCGCTGGTAGGAACGCTGTTCTTTGTCACACAAGGGAGGCACCAGAGGTGTTAGCTATACATTCAATTCTAATTTAATACCACTCACCAGAGAATTTCGACCGTTCACCGAGGATTGGAGCAGATTGAAAAGTGGTATTAAAAACACGTTAGGTGTATGTCTATAATTGGTATCGAAAAGAAACGCGATGTATAGATTCGCGTGTAAGACAGAAAGGAAAAGCCATGAAGGAAACCGAGAAGATCGAGATCATGCATTTCGACCAGGAGGGCTATCTCGAGGACGGTAAGGCGCTCTACGAGACCGGCAAGAAGATGACCGCGCTCGCCGACAAGGTCGCCGACGAGGGCTACGACGCCGTGTT
>CALLSU010000135.1:0-1851 GCA_938011935.1 uncultured Collinsella sp. | reverse complement strand
CATAAACTGGTCCATGCAGATGTTACCCACCTGACGAATGCGTTCACCGCGATACAGCACGTCCATACGATTGGAGAGCGTACGCGAAAGACCATCGGCATAACCGATCGGCAGCGTGCAAATCTGAACGCGTGTGCGCGGTACGCGGTAGGTAAAACCGTAGCCCACGCCCTCACCCATCGCAGGATGCGCCACACGCGTCACGCGCGCATGGACGCTCATAACAGGATCGAGCTTCATCACGCGGCCGCTCAGCTCGCATGGCTGCATGCCGTACAAGCCAACGCCGGCGCGAATCATATCAAAACGCATCGAGGGATCGAGCATCGAGGACGGCGTGTTGGCACAGTGCACGATGCCGCACTCAAAACCCGCGTCCTTAATGGCTTGAACGGCTTCGGTAAAGCGTTGGCACTGCAGTTTGTAGTCCCAGCCCGAAGGTTCATCGGCCGTGGCGAAGTGCGTAAATACGCCATCACACTGGATACCGCGATGAAAGCTAATGCCACGAACAAAGTCGAGCACCTGCGTGTAGTGAACACCGATGCGGTTCATACCCGTCTCGATGGCTAGATGGTACTTGCCAACCTTGCCTGCCGCGACAGCGCACTCGCCATAGGCAAGGGCGAAATCGGACGTATAGACCGAAGGCATAATGTCAAACTCAAGCAGTGTGGGGATAGCCTCGATAGGCGGCTCGCTTAGGATCAGGATGGGTTTTGTGATCCCGCCCTGTCGAAGCTCAACGCCTTCACTAACCGTCGCCACGGCAAACATGTCGGCACCGGCCGAATACATGATTTTGGCGCACTCGACGGCACCATGGCCATAGGCATCGGCCTTGACCACGCAGCACAGTCGCTGACGTGGATCGAGCAGGTTCTTGTAAGCCCTCGTGTTGCGGCGAAGCGCCCCTCGGTCAATCTCAACCCAGGACCAGCGCGTCAAATCGGCTTTATTCATGATTAGTCATCCGACCCTTCGTCCATGATTCCCAGATCATCGAGTGCATCCTTTGCCGCCAATTCCATGGCAGGACCGATCAAGTCGATCAGATCGGTCGCAATAACACTCTTCTCACCATACTCCGTCGCCGCGGCAAAACCCGCGTAACTGTGAAGCGCAACGGCATACGAATACAGCAGCTCCCAGCGATCCATCTCATCACGCATGGTAGCCAGTGTGCCAGCCAAAATGCCCGCAAGAACATCGCCCGAACCGGCAGTCGCCAACGACGCCGGACCCGAGAGCGGCAACAGCACGCGCTCAACGCCACAGATAGCCGTCGTCGGCCCCTTGGCAATAACCACGAGATTGTCGGAGCCAGCAGCCCAGACAACCTTCTGCGCTGCCGCAATTGCAGTCCCCAGATCGTTAACCTCGTCACCGGCAACCAAGCGCGAAAGCTCGCGATAGTGCGGCGTCATGACGAGCGGCTGCTCACGGCGATACATCTCTGGGTTGCTATCGATACCATCGATAGCAATCTTAGAAAGGCAGTTGAGCGCATCGGCATCAAGGATCAGCGGCACATCAAGCTCCAACAAGCCCGAAACCACTTGCATGGCACCGGCAGACGTCGTCATGCCGGGACCGCACAGTACGCAGCTGTACTTCTTTGCAATCTCGCACACGGTCATACGAGCAGCGGCACCAAAAGAGCCGCGGGAATCGGACGGAATAGCAAAAACCGGAATCGAGGGAAGTGCCATACGAATAAGATTGGCACACGCATCGGGCGTCGCGACAGCCACATAGCCGGCACCTGCGCGGGCAGCAGACTTGGCGGCCATAATAGCAGCGCCAGGATACTGCGCCGAGCCGGCAACAATAAGGACGGAACCGCGAGAA
>CALLSU010000134.1:0-5791 GCA_938011935.1 uncultured Collinsella sp. | reverse complement strand
GCCATCCGTGCGCTCGGGATGCTTCCCGAGTCCTGCACGCTCGATTACGAGGAGGGCGAGGAGCCGACGTTTGAGCCCGAGCCTGCCCCCGTCGTGACTGCACCTGCGCCCGCCGTCACCGTGGATGATGAGTCTGCCGCGGTTACCGCTGCCGTTGCCGAGCTCGAGGCGGTGTCCGCGATCGATCCCGCGGCAGGACTGGACATTTTGGCCCCCGCCGCGCCGGCGCAAGACGTTGCGGACGAGTCTGACGACGATTACGTTGAACAGCCGAGGCGCGTGTCTTACGAGAGCGATACTGATTTCTCGGCCGAGATTCCCGCGGCAACGCCCCATGCCGATATTGCATCCGCGTTCTCTTCGATTGGCGCCAGTGCTTCCAACTTCTTTAAGGGTGCGCTTGCAAAGGGCAAGAAATTTGTCGACGATTTCGAGGAGAAACGCGCTGCCGCACGCGAGGCTGCCGAGCAGGAGGCTATCGCTCAGCAGCAGGCAGCCGAGGCGGCACGTGAGCGCGCGGCGCAAGAGTTCGAGCAGAACGAGGCTATGCAGTCCGTGCCCGTCGACGCTGCCGAAGCTACGACGTCCTTTGAGTCCCAGCAACCGGCGTCCGCGGATGTTGCTGAGGCGACGACGTCTTTCGAGGCTCAGCAGCATGTCGATAGCACCATGTCGTTTGATGCCGCGCAGTTCGATTCCACGATAACGTTTGAAAAGCAAGGCACCGCGATTGCCGAGCCCCTTCCTGTTTCCGATGAGCAGGGCGACGCGGCAGACGATGACGAGCCCATTGATGCTGCCGAAATTCAGGATGCTGCCAAGGACGAGTCCGTCGAGGCCAACTCTGACGAAGAGCAATACGCGGCAGCCGATCAAGGTGATTCAACCGAGGTCGAGCAGGAGGAAGTGCCTGCGGTTTCCGAGACTCCCGAGACGGATGAGTCGAGGCCTTACTCCACGCAGATTTTCACCATGCCGACCCCGAGTGGTTCCGGTGCCACGGTTGCCAATGTCGCTCCCACCCAGGACGAAACGGTCGATTCCCTTATGGCCCAGATTTCCTCCCAAGCATCGCCGCGTCCGCAGATGAATGTTCCCGATCCGGCGTCGGCACCGTCGCCTGCACCCTCCTCGTCTCCGCTGGCTTCAGTCCCCGATCCGTCGCTGCCGTCTATGAAGCAGGCAAACGTTGCGTCTCGCACGTCGCTGTTCGACCTTCCCGACCCCTCCGCACAGGTCAACGACCCCTTTGCTACCGCTCAGGGCCCCGAACCAACATCGGCACCCGTTGCGCCTCCTAGGCCCGTTGCGTCGGGCGCTCAGCCGATCGAGACCATTTCGGCTCCCGCCCCGGCGGCACCCAAGTCTCGCAAGCGCGGCCTGGGCGGCCTGTTCGGTCGTAAAAAGAAAAACGAACAGGACAGCATGAGTGATTGGCTGGGCGTCGAAGACGATTACGATGCCAAGAAGTCCGGTCGCGGTATCGGTTCGTGGGATAACTTCGAGGACGATAACGATGGCTGGAAGGGCGGCGCTACGTCTTCCGATGGCGCTTCTTCCGAAGATATGCTCTCGGCTGTCGCCTCTATGGGCGATGATGAGCTGCTCGGTCACGATATCTGGTTTGTGGCAACGGGCGCCTCGGATTGTGATGGCGCCGGCATGAAGGCCTTCTTGGCTTCGCATCGCGATAAGCTCCGCGGCGTATTCTTCATCAATCTTGAATCCGTCGGCGCCGGTAGGCTTTCGGTGGTGACGGTCGAGGGCGAACAGCAGCTGCTCAAGGGCGATCGCCGCATCATGAACCTGGTCAGCAAGGTGTGCAAGTCGTTCCATGTCGATTGTGGCGCGCTCGAGATGCCCTATGCCAAGACCGATGCCTATGCCGCGCTCGAGGCGAGCCGCCGAGCCCTCACCATCGCCGGCGTGGACGGCACGCGTCTGGCTTGCGCTCGTACCGAGGACGACCTGCCCCACAATGTCAACCCGACGAACATTGCCACGGTATCCGAGGTCGTGACCGAGGTTATCCGCCGTTCGTAGACGGAGCTCTAAGGAGTCAACGTGTTTTCGTATATTAAGCGCCATTGGCCTGTCTACGTGATTTTGACCTTGATTGCCATTGCGTTAGGATTTGGGGCTGCCTACATCGTGGGTGCAAAGGGCTCGACCCCCGCCTCCGCAATCAGCGAAGAGGTGGAGCAAGAACAGAGTACGGGTGCCGATGGGATTCCTGAGTCCGAGCAGGCGATCGTTGATGGTGGATCTTCGTCTGCAGAGTAGATACGGCGATTTAAATGATTGAAAGCGGGCGAGCCGGGGGACTGGCTCGCCCACTTTTTTCATCGTGCTAGCGGTTCTTTGGGATCGACCTAAGGCGAGCGAACCATAGGGCTGCGGCACCCGAGGTCAGGAGCGCGGTGATGCAAGCGGCGATGGGAGCTGATCCTGTTGCCGGTAGGTCCTGCGGTAGGGTACAGCGTTGAATGACACGGTCCTCGTCATGTGACTCAAGTTTATCGCCGCCGCCGTTGCGGCAAAGATCGACGCGTGCGCTGTTGGTGAGTGCGGTTTGGGGCGTATAAGCCGACGTCGCCTGCATGTGCACGATTGCGCCCCGAGCGTCTGTGCCAAGGATTGCTTTGGCATCGTCAAGGTCGTCGTGCTCATCTTTGAGATCATCGCGGGTCCAAGAATCCGCATCGCTTCGAGTCGTAAAGTCGGCGGCTACCGCACCGTATTCAATGCGAATGCCCGTTACGACGGTATTGGACGCAAGGTCGAGTTCTTTCGCCTCGAGTGTGGTGGATTCCGTGGTCGAGACATCCGCCTTCCAGAGGTGCCAGCCGTCGTAATCGACGAGGCGGCAATCCTCACCCAGACTTTCCCTTACTTCGTCGGACTCAAGCCAAGGATTTTCGTGCCCATCGTCAAGTGTCGCGTTTGCCGGCTCATCGACGTCTGTCGAGTCCAACGGCGCCGTGCGATACCACACGTTGCACAGACCATTGAGGTCGCCGATGGCGACGGGGGTTTCGATTGAGACGAATCTCGCCGTATCGTCCTCGGCACACTCAAGATCATCGGTAATTGTAAACTCATCAACCCAGGTAGTTGAATCGTTTCGAGCGTCGATGGTATAGGAGAAAAGCCCATCCGTATTGGTTTGCATCGCGGCACGGTTTTTACCATCGCCGTTAGCCAACAGGCCCTTTTCGATAGGTTGGACAAGTTCCTGACGCTTGTCGACCTGCCCCTTGATCTCGATGGGCGCATCCCTCATCGCGACGGATTGGACTTCTCCCGTATCCTTTATTTCAAACGTTATCTCCTTGGCAAGGTCATAGGTCCGCGGAGACATCATTTCGCGCAACGAGTAGGTGCCGGGTGCAAGATGTTCGACGCGGTGTGGCTTGTCGGATGAGGTCCAGGAGTCTATTTCGGTTTTATCGGGACCATATAAGGTGAGCCGTGCGCCTTCTACTTCCTGCTCACCGCTTGCATCGACCTTGGAGATATCAACCTTGGTGTAATCGTCGGATACGTTAAGCCGTGCTTCTACAACGGGTGTTTTCTGGTCGGCATAAGTAAGGTCGACAATATGGGTTGTCTGATCGAGCAAGAAGCCTGCCGGCGCTTGAGTCTCGACAACCTCGTAGCGTGCGGTGCCAGATCCCAGTGGGAGGTTGTCCGCGCGTGCTTCTCCAGTTTCATCCGTCGTGACGGTAGCGACAGCCTCACCGTCGAGTGCGGCAATGCTACCGTCGGGGCGCACGATATCACCCGAGGCACGGATCTCAAAGATGGCGCCCGCGAGGCTGCTGCCGTCTACGGCATCGGTTTTAACGATCCTGATATTTCCGGTCGCGGCGTGGTCATAATACGAGGCGATTGCAACGGGCGTTAGGTTCATGTCGGCGGGTATGTTTACCTCGATTTCTTCGCCGACAAGATAGGGCTCTTTGGCCGAGGTTTCGCGTACATAATAGGTGCCCGGCACGAGCGATTCGGGCAGTGTGACGGTCCCGGTCGCGTCAGTCGTAAAGGTGTCCATTACGTTATGTGCTGGATACCAGCAAGTTTGTGAGACAGGTTCGTGATTGCTGTCGAGGAGTTGGAAGGTGAATCCGGCTAGGGGAACAGAAGCGCCTGTTTGGGCATCGCGTTTTACAATCTGGAGATGCGTCGACAGAGCGTGGTTGTCCACGATATATTGAAGCTCGGCGCCGTCGGAAATCTGATTTGCCCCGACGGTCCATTCCCCTGCACGTTTAAAACCCTCGGGGACGGTTTCCGGAACCTCGCGAACCGTGTAGCCGGCACGGTCGTATGGGACGGCTCCGTGGACACCGGCGGGTCGCTTGCCTGTGCCGAACCATGCTTCGGGCTGATCTTCGGTGGAGGCAAAGCCATAGATGTTTGTGGTCAGTGTGCCAACAACCTGCTGAGAGCTGTTGCTGACAACCTCAAAGACAACACCACCCGCCGGCTGCTCCAGGCCGGATTGGTCGCTATTGCCGTAATCCTTGAATTTGGAAATCTCAAGGTTAAACGCAATGGGGATATCGGAAACGCGAGATTCGATCTCGACCACGCCTGAATCGCCGAGCTGGTCGGCTCCAACGGTATAGGTCCAGCTGTCGTTGGATGGCAGGTAGCCCTCGGGGGCTTTTGATTCGTAGATGGTAAAGGTTCCTAAGGGGACATCGGCGAGGGTGGCCCGACCGCTTTCGTCGGTCGTGAGGATTTGTGCCCATCCAGGGGTTGATTGCGACACACACGTGAACTCTGCTCCTGCGAGCGAAGATCCCACCTGGTGGCCGGCATTCGTCGCGGCATCGAGTTTTACGATACGCAGGTTGATGGTGCCGGGCTGTTCATCAATGGCGACCCGCCCGCCGTCATTCCCCGTGGTAAAGGCAATACGATCGTGGCGGGGGGCATAGCCGGCCGGCGCCTTCGTTTCAACTAGGTAGTATGCCGTGTTGGGCAGAAGTGTTGCTTGCGCTCGACCGTTGCTGTCCATCTTGATGGTGCCGACACGCGCGCCGCTGGCGCTCTCAAAAATATCGAATGTTGCCCCGGTAAACTGATAGGTATTGTTTCCGCTGGTAATAACGGTGTTAGCAGACTGCTTTTGGAAGGAAACAGACACCGCCGGCAGTACATAGAGCATGTCTTGACGTTTGCTGCCGCCCGATACGGCCCCTAGATAGCGTCGCGCGCGGTGCGGAGCGGCTTTAATGCTTCCCGATTTTGCGCTGTCGTGGAGCCACCGCGCAGCCGCCACGACTTCAATGTCGGCGGTAAAGTGTCCGCTCTTGGTTTTACCCTGAGCGGTCGTGTAGGAGTAGGTGCCGTCGACATGGGTAGTGCCGTTGAGCATCCATACGGCAAGCTGGGTGGCGGCGCGGGCGCGATCGGGTGAAAGATGGTAACCGCCAAACGACGTGGTGGTGGGATATCCGTGACAAACGATTGCCGCGAACTCGTCGTCGAGCCACACCCAGCCTTGATCAAAGTTGAGCCATGGGCCGCCCGGCTTGGTGGGGCCGGGGCGCTCCTGGTTCATGCAGTAGGCAATTGAGGCGTCTTGAGCTTCATACTTGCCGATGAAGAAGGGCCCACAATCATCGCTAATAGTGCGGAAGCCGAGCTGGTCGTAGCCATCGACGGCAAATGCGGCTCCCGGTGCCAGGCAGCCGAAAAGCAGGAAGAGGAGCAGGAGCAGCGGACCTGTTGCGATTGCGCTGTGGACAGAGTGCGTGGGTGCGTTGGACATGGCTGCTCC
>CALLSU010000133.1:0-2903 GCA_938011935.1 uncultured Collinsella sp. | reverse complement strand
GCGGCTCGCGCAAGAACTCGGCAAAATCGACCACCTGGTAGGGCACGCCGTCGACGCGCGACAGGTGCTCGACGCACTCATTGCTCTCGGGCACATAGAGCACGCCGTCCCGAGGGCAAACGGGCGTTGCCGGCAGGCCTGCCATGTGCTCGCAGATGTGCGCGATGGTCTCGCCCGGTAGCGGGTAGCTCAGCTCGTTGATGCCGTGCGCACGGTCGATGACTTCGGCGCCGCCGCAGCCCACGAGCACGTCCACCAGGCCTTCGATGCCCCAGAGCTCGTACATGGCCTCGGTCGCTTGGGCGTCGCGCCCGGTGCACAGGCCAAAGAGCACGCCGCGCTCGCGCAGGGCGTGGATCGCCGCCACGGTGCGCGGGGACACCGTGTGCTGGCTCGTGAGCAGCGTGCCGTCGATATCGCAGAACACGGCTTTGATGTGGCTGAAGGTGGTGTCCATGGGGGCCTTTCTGGGTTGTGCGGCGGTGTGGGGCGTATTCGTGAACGGCGTACATGGTATACCAAGGCACAGGCGCGGCACGCAGAAGCAAAAACCACCACAAAGGTGCCTGTCCCCTTTGTGGCGGCTTGTGGTGCTCGGGCCTCAGCACAATCCATCACAACATTCGACGTTTTTCGGCAAAATCGCGATTTTCATCGAATGTTGTGACGGTTTCTTACCGTTTTGCAGCACGATCAAAATACTTGCGTCCAAACAGCAGCAGCGCCGCTGGGACCGCTGCCACGACTATGCCCGCACCAACGAGCGTCTGCTGCACGCCAAATGTCGACGCCAGCCACGGGGCGATCGCTAGCGGGGCCACGCCGGCGAACATGTTGCCAAAGCCCATGACCGAGTTGACGCGACCGAGCTGCTCGAGCGGAGCCGTCGTTTGTACGATGGTGTTGTGGAGCGGGTTGACGACGCCCCAGGCCACGCCCAGGGCGATCTGGCCGACGAGCGCCACGCCCACGTACGGCGTGCCCACGTAGAGTAGGCTTCCCAGACCCACGGACATGAGCGCCACGAGCAGCGTTTTGAGGCTGACGAAGCGCGGCGGCATGCGGAGCGCAACCACGGCGCCCAGCACCGCGCCCACACCGCAGGCCGACGATAGCCAGCCCATCCACTCGACGCCGACGTGCAGGATATCGCGATAGAAGAACGACTCCAGCGGGTCGAAGGCGCCGTAGCCAAAGTTCGAAAGAAAAATGATGCAGAAAAGTAGCGCGAGGACGCTGTTGGTAAAGACCGTCTTGATGCTGGTCGCGAAGGTAGCGCGAGCGGACGCGTTGGGGCTTTGGCCCGCGTGCCCAGCGGTGTGGACCGCCCGCGGCTTAAAGCCCCAGCCGGCGACGAGCGCCAGTACGGTAAAGATCATCATGAGCACGAACACCGCGCGCGACGACGCGGCCGCCGCGACAAAGCCGCCCAGTGTGGGGCCAACGATGATGCTCACGTTTGAGAGCATGGCGATGGCGGAGTTGATGTCTTTGAGCTCGACAGGATCGTCAGTGAGGTAAGCCGGATAGGATGTGGCGATGGGCTGGGCAAACCCCATCACAAAGCCCAAGAGCGCCGCGCCGAGCAGGACGATGCCGGTCGCGCTACCAAAAACGAGGATTGCCGCGCCGGTTGCCAGCGTGCCCACGATGCTCAGCAAGAAATGACGGCGCGGGCCCCAGGCGTCGAGCGTCGCGCCACCCGCAAAGGATCCCAAGATCACGAATACGTTCATAAAAAGGACGGCCAGCGATGTCGCCACAACCGAGGCATCGTCTGCATAGGTGAGCGTTCCGATGACACCGATAAAATAACTGGTCTGAAAGCCGGTATATATGAGGAAGCGCATTGCCACCAGGTGCTTAGCCTGCGCGGACAGCGATGATTGAGGCTTTGAGAAAAGAGAGACGAGCATGGAGACTCCTTGTTTCATACGAATACGGGCGGTGGGCATTCACCACCGTCTGTCAAATCAATCTATTCGCAAGAAACACTAAGGACGCATCAAGCCCCTTCTCTCCGTTTTTCGCCCGTCATGAACTACTTGGTAGATTGTAAGGCATGCCCCACACATCTACCAAAGCAAAAACCACCACAAAGGTGCCTGGCCCCTTTGTGGTGGAAATGACGTTTGCCCAGATAAAACCTGCCAAAATAAACCTGTCTCTTTTGGCAGGTTTTAGGCCAGGTGGTCTTGGATGAGGTCGCAGATGGCTCGGGCATCGTTGATGTTGATGGCTCGGGTCGAAAAGCCGGCGTCGAAGGCCTGACGCGCCAGGGCCTCGTTGCAGGCAAGGGCCAGCGTGTGACCGTCGACCAGGTCGAGCGAGCTCTTGCCGCGCAGACGGTCGACACCGGAGCGCGCGACCACGATGTTGTCGAAGCCCTCGGTCTTGTAACCCTCGATGATCACCACGTCGACATCGTTGTAGCGTGACAGCAACTCGCGCGCGGGCATCTCGTCCTCCTCGCGCGTGTCGGCGTACTCCGCCCAGCGCGTGGCGCAGATGAGGCCCACGTGCTTGGATCCAGCCTGGTGATGGCGCCAGGTGTCCTTAGCGGGCACATCGATATCAAAGCCGTGGTGCCCGTGATGCTTGAGCGAACCCACGCGCAGGCCGCGGCGAGTAAGCTCGGCGATAACCTTCTCGACGAGCGTGGTCTTGCCCGAGTTTTGGTAGCCGATAAACGCGATCGCGGGGACGGCCGGAGTGGGAGCTGCGGGCGCGACGGCGACGGGTGCGCTCGCGGGTGCGTCGCCTGCGGCTCCCACGGCCTCAGCAGCAGCGGCCTGACGCTCTGCGCGATCCCACACGCCCGAGCGGCCGCCCTCCTTGTGCAGCAGGCGCACGTCAACGATCTCCATGCCGCGATCAACTGCCTTGCACATGTCATAGATGGT
>CALLSU010000132.1:0-1982 GCA_938011935.1 uncultured Collinsella sp. | reverse complement strand
TCCGACTACCTGACCGTTACGGGCCAAGCGACCGTGAAGATTTCCAAGGCAGACCAGGAAGCGCCGGCTGGGCTCGTGGGCAATAATTGGACCACGTGCAGCAGCAAGGACGGCTCCATCTCGGGCGTGACCAAGAAAATGGAATACCGCCACGAATTCAGCAAAGACTACCAGAAGATAACGTCTGACGATAAACTGACCGGTCTTGCGAAGTCGGGAACGTACTACGTTCGCTATGCCGAGGATAACAACCACAATGCGTCGCCCGATGCCGAGGTCAAGATCGAGCAGGGTCCTCATGCCGTTGCTGACAATGCAGCTTGGAAGCCGAATGGCGAAGGTAGCCACGTTAAGGTCTGCAAGTATTGCAAGAAGGCTCAGGAGCGCCAGCCCTGCAGGTGGAAATACGAGATCGTTACGCCCGCCACGCCTGAGGCCGATGGTGTTCGTCAAAAGGTCTGCAGGGTTTGCAACGGCAGGTGGGATGAAGAACGTTATACCTACGTGGATACTTACGCCCCCACCATTTATGACCTCTGGGTAGATAAAGCCTACTGCGAGAGCGTTTCGTTTGACGTGTTCGATGACCGCGACGAGACGGTGACGGTTACCGATAACGGCAAGGAGCTCAAGGCTGGCAAGGACGGAAAGTACACGGTTAAGGCCGCTGAAGGCGATGCCGGTACTGAGCATGTAATCGTGGCTACGGACACTGCCGGCAATAAAGAGACCATCACAATTAAGATGTACGCCGAGCATGTGTATAAATGGACGATCGGCAAGCAGCCGACGGTTACCGAGACCGGCTCCAAACATGGAACGTGCTCCGTGTGCGGCCATGAGTCGGGTGCGGTAGAGATTCCGGCCCTGGCTGTTAAGGGCTATTCGGGCAAATATGACGGCAAGGACCACTCTGTCGACGCCTCGGCGCTGCCCGAAGGTTCCGTCGTTGAATACAAGGCTGCTGACGGCGGCTGGACGAGCGTTGCGCCCAGCATCAAGGATTCCGGCAGTGTGACGGTCGACTATCGCGTCACGATCGACGGCGCGGCGGTCGACGGCAAGGTGACGCTTGAGGTCAAAGCGCGTGCGATAACGGTCGCGGCGCAGGACGCCTCCAAGACCTATGGTGAGGTCGATCCCAAGTTTACGTATGACGTCACTTCTGGCGAGCTCGTCGAGGGCGAGAGCCTTCAGGGTATTGAGATTGAGCGCGATGATGACGACAGTGTACGCGACGGAGGTTATGCTCTGCGCCTGACGCAGCCTGAGGGCGCCAACTCCAACTACAAGATCACGTTCAAGGATGGCACCTTTACAATCAGCAAACGCGAGCTCACCGTAACGTGGGACACCACTATTGAGTTCACCTACGACGGCGAGGAGCACTGTCCCCAAGCGAAGCTCCACAACATTGTCGGCGATGACGATCTCTCCGCGTGTGTTGACGGCGCCAAAGTCAAGGCTGGCACCTACACGGCGAAAATCACCGAGCTGACGGGCGACGACGCGGGTAACTACAAGCTTCCCGCCGAAGGCCTGACGTGCGAGTTCTCCATCAAGAAGGCGCCCCAGGGCGCGCCGAAGGTCCAGGCCACGGCCGAGACTGTGAGTGGCAAGTCCGACGGTAAGATCACGGGCGTCGACGCTATGATGGAGTGGCGCGCCAAGGACTCTGGCGAGTATCGGGGCGTGCCCGAAGGCGTGACTGAGATTGCGGGTTGCGCTGTCGGCACGTACGAGGTGCGCTACCGCGCCGATAGCGACCATGACGCCTCCTCCGCCACCGAGGTTACCGTTAATGTCGGCGGCAAGCTCGTCGTGACGCTGCCTGCCAAGCAGGTCGGCTATACGATTATGGCGAGCCCGGACGAGCTTGACTGGCACGGATCAACCACCTTCACGGTCAGTATCGAGAGCGGCTACTTTGCTGACAACGACTCTTACGCCGTCAAGGTCAACAATGCCGTTGTGGCGCCCGC
>CALLSU010000131.1:0-1058 GCA_938011935.1 uncultured Collinsella sp. | reverse complement strand
AAAGCGGCTGCCGACGCCCTCGACCGAGGTCACGCCGATGACGCCGCCGTGGCTATCGACGATCCACTTGGCGATGGCCAGCCCCAGGCCCGAGCCCTGCGCGCCGGCATTGCGTGCGTTGTCGGCACGGTAGAACCGCTCGAACGCGTGAGCTGCGGATTCCTGGTTCATGCCGATGCCCTCGTCTTCAACGGCTATGTCGACCGTGCCCGTGCCCGCATCGGGTGTTATGCCAAATGTGACGGTCGTTCCCGCGTCCGAATACTTGGCGGCGTTTTGCACGATCACGCGCAGAGCCTGCTTCACGAGCGCGACATCGACGGACGCGTCGCAGCGCGGGTCGCCGGCAAGCGCAGCGTCAAAGGCTAGCCGATACGTGTGCTCGGTATCGATCATCTGCGATTCCTCGCAAACCTCGCCGACCAGTGCAGCCAGGTTGGTATTCACGCGCCGCGGCACGGTGCGGCCGGCATCTCCGCGTGCCAAAAACAGCAGTTGTTCCACGAGCTCCTGCATATGCTCGCTTTCGGCCTTGAGCGAGGCGATGGACTCTGCCAGCACGGCCGGGTCGTCCTTACCCCAACGATCGAGCATGTTCACGTAGCCCTGAATCACCGCGATGGGCGTGCGCAGCTCGTGGCTCGCGTCGTTGACAAAGCGCATCTGCTGCAGCTTGGCCTCTTGCATCTGACGCAGCAGACGGTTGAGTGCGACCTCGATGCTCGCCAGGTCGGCGTCGCCAGTGGTGACGCTCGGCGAATCGACACTTGCTCGCTCGATGGCCTGCTCCAGCGTTTCCATCTTGCCGCCGGAGAGCTGCATGCGGCCGAGCTCGTCCGCGCGCAGGGCCAGGTCGTTGAGCGGCGCCATGGTGCGGCGCACACGGCGAGCGCCGCCGAGCATGTTGAGCACGCTGATGACTTGCCAGCCTACAACGACAAGGTAGAGAGGCCATAGCGTGACGAGGTCCTGCGCGAGGGGGAAGGTCTTGGTGGTGCGCGCAAGCTCGACGGTATAGGTGAGCGTGGCCAGGTCCCAGCCGCGCGCGGGCGTCAGCG
>CALLSU010000130.1:0-33217 GCA_938011935.1 uncultured Collinsella sp. | reverse complement strand
AGCGAGCCCAGGACCTGACCGAACGAAAAACTTACCCGCGTCGCCCGGCCAGGTCCGACAAGCTACGTTAACGAGCCGCCAAGATGGCGTCGATGAGCGTCAGTACGCCCCCGTCGTTGTTGCTCGGAATGCGCCATTTGGCGTGCGCGTTCATGTGCTCCTCGGCATTATCCACGATAAAGCTATGCCCGACGCGCTCCAGCATGGGGATGTCGTTGTACGTATCACCCACGGCGGCGGCATCAGCGATATCAATGCCCAGCTGCTCGCACAGGTGCGCGACGCCCGACCCCTTGTCGACGCCCAGGTTCATAAAGTCTATCCACTCGCGCCCGGCGTTGGTGACGTAGAGCTTGTCCGAGAACTCGGGGCTATAGGTCTCGCGGAATGCAGGCTCGGCATCATAGGCGGGGAAGAAGATCGAGATCTTGTTGGACTCGATATCAATGCCCTCAAAGCTATCGACGTAGTTGATTGTGTTGTAGTAGACGCTGATCTCGTCGTGGTACTGATGGTCGCGGGCAAGCACGTAGAACTCGTCGAAGCAGCACAGCACGGGGACGGCGCGCGAATCCTTCGAGGCGCGGCTCAAGACCTGCTGATACAGCGCCACATCGATATTGCTCTTATAGATATAGTTGCCGCGGTAGATAACGCAGGCTCCGTTATCGGGGCAAAAAGCGATGCGGCTCTTGATATCCTCAAACATTTCTTCGAGCTTGGGAGCGGGGCGTCCGCTGGCGGGGCAGAACACGATGCCAGCCTCGGCGAGCTTTTCCAGGCGCTCATCGAGGCCCTGGGGCAGCACACGCTCGTCGGTAAGCAACGTCTTGTCCATATCGACGGCAAGGATCTTGATGTTGCCGATAGCGGCGTCCGATTCGTAAGTTTGCATAAAAGCGCCTTTCCGTTTCTAAATTGTTTCGGGCGGAATAACCCTCTGGTTGCTAATCTGGGCGTATTTTCGCAGGATTGACGCCTATTTGCATCATGAATCACAAAGTAATGAAAAAACTTTTCAGAAATTTGAATTTGTCGCTTGTGCTGCGCGCACTTTAGCGTAATATAGCGACCATCGAAAACGGAGACGGAAAAACAACCGTTTACCGAGGAAAAGGTACCGTTTGCGATAGTTGAATTGCGCCCGGCGATGTGTGAAAGGAGAGGCAGATGCAGTTCGTAAAGATCATCACCACTGCAGACAATGCCATCCGACGCCAGCGCGCAATTTCCCGACGACGATAACAATCGTCTCTGTCCGCATGGGGCGAATTGCCTCAACAGAGTCATTTTAAGGTCGTTGGGTTTTAGCACGACATTGCTGCATGTTTCTAGGGCATGTATGTGCTGATTTTTGCTATTTAACCTGATATTGCATGGTATATGACCTTGAAATGACTTGCACCTGACCGATGTTCTCATTAGCTACCAAGGGCGAAAGGAAACAGCCATGAGCAAGGAAAAAGTCGTTCTCGCATATTCCGGTGGTCTTGATACATCCGTATGTGTCAAGTGGCTCCAGGACGAGAAGAATCTCGATGTCGTTTGTGTCTGCGGCAACGTGGGCCAGGAGGAGACCGGCCTGGACGCCAAGAAGCAGAAGGCGCTCGACCTGGGCGTTCTCGATTGCCAGGTGCTCGACCTGCGCGACGAGTTCTCCGATGAGTTCCTGACCAAGGCGATTGCCGCCAACTCTATGTACGAGAACAAGTACCCGCTGCTTTCCGCCCTTTCTCGTCCGCTGCTCGCCAAGAAGCTCGTCGAGGTCGCTCACGAGTTTGGCGCGACCTACGTTGCCCACGGCTGCACCGGCAAGGGTAACGACCAGGTTCGTTTTGAGGCCGCCGTCAAGGCCCTTGACCCTGAGCTCAAGGTTATCGCCCCGGTTCGCGAGTGGGACCTTAAGTGCCGTCCCGACGAGGTCGCCTATGCTCACGCCCACAACGTGCCGGTTCCTGAGGGTGCCAACGATAACCCTTATTCCATCGACGACAACCTGTGGGGTCGTGCCATCGAGTGCGGCCACCTGGAGGATCCCTGGAACGAGCCACTCGATGACGCCTGGGTTATGACCAAGAATCCCGAGGACACGCCCGACACCCCGACGTATACCGAGATTGAGTTTGAGGCCGGCAAGCCCGTCGCCGTCGACGGCAAGAAGATGAAGCTCTCCGAGATCGTCATCGCCCTCAACAAGATTTCGGGCGACAACGGCTTTGGTCGCCTGGACCTGGTCGAGGACCGTCTGGTGGGCCTCAAGAGCCGTGAGTGCTATGAGGTTCCCGGCGCCCTGACGCTCATCACCGCCCACAAAGCGCTTGAGGACATTTGCGTCGAGGGCGACCTGCTCAAGACCAAGATTAAGCTCGAGCAGGATTGGGCGACCGCCGTGTACAACGGCCAGTGGTACAGCCCGCTCAAAAATGCGCTCGACGCCTTTATGGCCGACACCCAGAAGTTCGTGACCGGCACCGTCCGCCTGAAGTTCTTTAAGGGTAACTGCCATGTCGTCGGCCGCAAGAGCCCGTTTAGCCTGTATGACTACGGTCTGGCTACCTACGACCGCGACACCACGTTTGACGAGAAGGCCAGCGCCGGCTTTATCGAGATCGATACGCTGTCGCTCAAGACGTGGGCAAAGGTCCAGGGTCCCAGCTCCGCTGCCGCCCAGGCCTAGCGCCTCCTTCCCTTGGTATCCGCGCGGCCCATCCGCGTGATACATAACGGGCGCACGGGGTCCCTACCTTTCGTTATGCTTGCTGACACTTCTTAACATCGGTGGCCCCTACGTTCCGCCCGCATATATGATGCCGCGCCTGCGGCTGAGTCCGAGCCCCGCCGGGGTTGTCCGGCGGGGCTCCTTCTATCAATTTGGCGGCTCTGTGCCTATATATATGAGGAGTATCCATTATGTTCAACGCTATCGCGCATGCCTTACTTGCCCTCGCGCCCGAGTTCGATGCTGCAAAGGTCGAGGACGTTCCTGTGAGCCTGAAGGCCTGGATCGATGGTTCGCAAGGCAACATCCGGAGGGAGACGTTGGGCGCCAAGTGCCTGGTGCGTCACTTCTTTGCAAATTAGCAACATGGTCCCGCGCACGGTGGGGATTGTGTAAAACTAGCGGTTGAAAAATCGCTTTAGCGACATGGCGCATTGCTTTGGGCGCTTGTTTTGGTATTTGGAGAAAGGGGACGGTTCCATGGCTCTTTGGGGCGGTCGTTTTGAGGCGGGAGTGGCCGAGGTCACGCAGGAGTTTGGCGCGTCGCTGCCGGTCGACAAACATCTCTATAAGCAGGATATCGCCGGTTCTAAGGCGCATGCCAAGATGCTGGCGGCCCAGGGCATCATCAGTGCCGAGGATGAGCAGGCGATTGCCGAGGGCCTGACCGGAATCGAACAGGATATCGATGCCGGCAACTTCACCTTCGATATCAACGACGAGGACATCCATATGTCCATCGAGAGCGAGCTGACGCGTCGCATCGGCGAGGCCGGCAAGCGCTTGCATACCGGACGTTCGCGCAACGACCAGGTGGCGACCGATACGCGCCTGGGCGTCAAGGCGTTGGCCAAGGAGCTCATGGAGGCCAACCTGCAGTTGCGCCACGTGCTGGTGGATGCGGCCAAGAAGTACGACAAGGTGATTCTGCCGGGTTACACGCACATGCAGCATGCTCAGCCCGTGCTGCTGTCACATCATCTGCTGGCGTATTCTTGGATGTTCGCGCGCGACTTTACACGTCTGAAGGCCGCCTTTGATGCCGCCGACAACTGCCCGCTGGGTGCTGCCGCGCTTGCCGGTACGAGCTATCCGCTCGATCGCCAGATGACGGCTGCCGAACTTGGCTTTGCGGGCGTGATTCCCAACTCGCTCGATGCGGTTTCCGACCGTGATTTCCTGCTCGATCTGCATTACGCCGGATCCGTCATGGCGATGCACCTGTCGCGTCTTTCCGAGGAGATCGTGCTGTGGTCGAGCTCCGAATTTGGCTTTATCACGCTTTCAGACTCCTACTCCACCGGCTCGTCTATCATGCCGCAGAAGAAGAATCCCGACTTTGCCGAGCTTATCCGCGGTAAGAGCGGTCGCGTGTACGGCAACCTGGTGCAGCTGCTGGTAACCATGAAGGGCCTGCCGCTCGCTTATAACAAGGACTTGCAGGAGGACAAGGAGGGCGCGCTCGATACCGCTCACACGCTCATGCAGTGCCTGTCCGTTATGGCCGGAATGATTTCGACCTGGACCGTCAACGAGGATGCCATGGCGCGCGAGTGCGGCGTGGGGCACCTTGCCGCCACCGATGTTGCCGATTACCTGGCAAAGCGCGGTCTACCGTTCCGCGAGGCACATGCCGTGGTGGGCCATCTAGTCCTGATGTGTGAGAAGCGCGGTTGCAATCTTGAGAATCTGCCGTTTGAGGTGTTCCAGGAGGCAAGCCCGCTCTTTGAGCGCGATATTACCGAGGCGCTCGACATCCCGTCGATCGTTGCCGCGCGCACGACCGAGGGCGGCACCGCTCCTGCCGCCGTTGCCGTGCAGCTGCAGCGTGCCGAGGCGCAGCTCGTGGCCGACGAAGGCGTGTTTGGATCGCTAACCAAGGTTGTCGAGATGGGTCACGGGGCAAAGTAAAGGTTTGGCTGAAGACGTATTGTCCATTTATTGATAAATCGTTTTTGTTTTACGGGCGTCTGCTGATGCGGGCGTCCGTATTTTGTTGCTATGGGGGAGGGGCTTGTCGAGAACTTCTGTAGGACCTTTGGGCAGGTTGTGTAGGGGGTACGTTCACAGGCGGCAACCGACCGTCCGCTCGGTTCGATGCGGTTGATGGGCGGTCGGATGGTACTCTAATCGGGCTTCGAAACAGAAGTGACACATATGGAGCGCTTTAATAAATTGCAGCGTTTCAATAAACAGCTTTTTGTTTAACTGCAGCTAAAACTCTGTTACGATGCAGTCCAGGCGGGTGCCGGAATGGGACTTGGGCACGCGCGAACCTACTTGAAAGGCTACCTTATGGCTATCGAGAAGACCTTCATCATGATTAAGCCCGACGCGGTGCGCGATCGCAAGATCGGCGAGATCGTTGCTCGTATTGAGCGTAGCGGCCTTGTCATCGAGCGCATGGAGATGACCACGCTCGAGCGCGCTACCGTCGAGGAGCACTACGCCCATCTGGCCGACAAGCCCTTCTTTGGCGGTCTCTGCGACTTTATGACGAGCGGTCCGGTCGTCAAGATGGTCGTTTCCGGTCTCTCCGCTGTTTCCAAGATGCGCACCCTTATGGGCGCTACCAACCCGCTTGATGCTGCGCCCGGCACCATCCGCGGCGACTTCGCCGTCGATGTCAACGCCAACGTGATTCACGGCTCCGACTGCCTGGAGAACGCCGAGATCGAGATCAAGCGCTTCTTTGGCTAAACCAGCTTTGACTCCTTAAAGCTGTTAGCGTGTGGCTTGGGCGCCGCGGAACTCCATCCGCGGCGCCCTTTTATATTCCAGTAGATTTTTGAGACATGCCTAGAAATCTACTAAAGAGCCCCCGCCTGGAATGTGCGTGCATTCCAGGCGGGGGCTGTCGCTAGCGTATGGCGTTGTAAGTCTTTAGGCCTCGTCGACGACCTTGAGACCGCGGGTCTGGTCGATCTCGTTGAGGAGGTTGACGCGACGCTCGTGGCGGCCGCCCTCGAACTCGGCGTCGAGCCACTCGTCGACGATCATCTTAGCGAGCTCGGAGCCAACGACGCGGGCGCCAAAGGCGAGCACGTTGGTGTTGTTGTGCATGCGGGAGAGCTTGGCGCTGAAGGGCTCGGAGCACACGACGGCGCGTACGCCCTCGACCTTGTTGGCAGCCAGGCTGATCCCGACGCCGGTACCGCAGATCAGGATGCCCAGGTCGACGTCGCCGTTGGCAACGGCCTTACCCACCTTGTAGCCGGCGATGGGGTAGTCAAAGCTCTCGGAGGTGTCGGTGCCAAAGTTCACGACCTCGCAGCCGCGCTCCTTCAGGTGCTCGGAAATGATGTTCTTGAGCTCGACGGCGGCGTGGTCGTTACCGATACCGATCTTCATAGATGGTTCCTCTCTGGTCTGTGCGGCGCAAATGCTAAAGGTGTTTACCGCGTTCGACTGCATGATAGCGCGACTTTTGTGTAAACGCTCGGGCGTTTTTTGATCAAACGCTTTAGCAGGCAACAAGACCCGCTTTTCATGAATGAATGCCGCCAGTTTGTGCTTGAGCGCCGTCCGCCGGAACCATGGTTGCGGTTTTTGATGCATTGTTATCAAATAGAAGAGCTAATTATTTTTGAGAGACCAGCCCGTTATGCAAGCAGGAGATACCTATGCCTACCGATTCCCTTCGTGATGCCGCGTTTTGCGATGTTTTGAACCGCGAGCTTGTCTGTGCGCTCGGCTGCACCGAGCCTATTGCCGTTGCCTATGCAGCGGCGTTGGCGAGCCAGACGCTCGGTTGCGAACCCGATCATATGGACGTTGCCTGCTCGGGCAACATCATCAAGAACGTTAAGAGCGTGACCGTGCCCAACTCGGGCGGTATGCACGGTATTGAAGCCGCGGCCGTGCTGGGTGCCGTGGGCGGCGACGCTAAGAGCGCGCTCGAGGTGCTCGAGAGCGTTAACGATGAAGACCGCGCTCGCGTGGCCGAGCTCCTCGCCGACGCCGGCTACTGCGATGTGTCGCTTGTCGAGGGTGTGCCCAACCTCTACATCAAGGTGACTGCGACGGCCGGGGGCCATACCGCGGTCGTCGAGATTACCGATCACCACACTAATGTCACGTGCCATACGCTCGATGGTATTCCGGTATGCGGCAAGTCGGCGGGGGAGTGCGCCGCCTGCGCCGAGCGCGTGGTGGCCGAGCGTGCGGCAGATAACGCCGATACGCCCATGTCCATTGATTCCATCATCGACTTTATCGAGGACGGTGACATTGAGGGCGCCCGCGCTGCCGTTGAGCGTCAGATTGAGCTGAATGGCGCAATCAGTGCCGAGGGCCTTGCGCACGCTTGGGGCGCCGAGGTGGGTCGTACGCTGCTGGGTGCTCGTGCCGATGACGTCGCCTGCCGTGCCCGTGCCCGTGCGGCCGCCGGGTCCGACGCCCGCATGAACGGTTGCGCGCTGCCGGTCGCCATTGTGTGCGGCTCGGGCAATCAGGGCATTACCTGCGCACTGCCCGTCATGGAGTATGCCGAGTACCTGCGCTGCGACCACGAGCGCCTGGTGCGTGCCGTGATGCTGTCCGATCTCATTGCCGTGCATATCAAGAGCTACATTGGTGCGCTCTCGGCGTTTTGCGGCGCTATTTGCGCTGCGTGCGGTGCCGGTGCCGCGATTACCTGGCTGTGCGGTGGCACGCGCGAGCAAATCGGTGCGACGGTCTCCAATACGCTCGGCAATGTGGGCGGCATCGTGTGCGATGGCGCCAAGGCGAGCTGTGCCGCCAAGATCTCGGCTGCCGTCGATGCAGCGATTCTGGGCCATGATATGGCCATGCAGGGTCGCGGCTTCCGCGCCGGCGAGGGCCTGATCCAAGATACCGTTGAGCAGACAATCGCCAGTATGGGCTACGTAGGCCGTGTGGGCATGAAAGATACCGACGTCGAGATCCTCAACATCATGATCGGCAAAACCCAAGTGTGCTAGGACAGTTCGTCGGCTACTTGGTGCTCGTAGAAGGCTTCTACTACGGCGTTGAAGTCGCGGGCGAAGTCTTCCATGGTTCCGTGCCAGGTGGCTCGGCCGGGTTTTCCCTGGCCAACATAGGCAGTCTGAATGCCGCAGGCGGGGCTGGGGAAGTCGCGCTTGGGGTCGTTGCCCACCATGAGGACCTCATGAGGCTCGAGTCCCATTACCTGAAGCTGCTCTAGATAGTAGGTGGCATCGGGCTTGCAGCGGGTGGCGTTTCCCATGTGCGTCACGAGTTCAAAGGGGGCGTCGGCCATGTCGCCCCAGCCCATGCGGCACTCGATGGCCCCCTGCGGAAAGCTGGGGTTCGTAAAGAGCGCGCAGCGCAGGCCCGCGTTCTGTACCGCCTCGAGCGCGGCGTGTGCACCCGGCATGGCTTTCGCATTGATCATGTCATCGTTCTTGTACGGCAGGACTTCACGATCGTAGTAGGTAAACGCCTCGTAGATGAGTGGGTCTGAGAGGCAAATACCGCACCGGCGCTCAATTTCTTCTTGGTAGAACTCAAGATTGGTGCGATTGTCCGTGCCGCTTCGGCGATTGGCGTTGAGGTCGACCAGGATGGTGCCGAGGCGCGCCATCGTGCCACCGCGGCTGCGGCGACCAATATCCGCGAGCATCGACGAGACATCCTTAAAATAGCGAAGGATGAACGCGTTGAGGTTGATGCTAAGAAGCGTTTCGTCCATATCGAAAACGACTGCTTTGAGCACGCGGGCACCTTTCTCGATAAATCGTTCCAGAATCGTTGGCTCCGAATACTTTACCCCAAAGCCGTATGCCTAACTGCCTATCGTCAACTTATGGAGACGGTCGTCAACAAGATTGCGAAAAAGTCTCCATACGAGTAAAAAATCGCAGTTCACGCTTGAAATCGAAATGATTTCCCCGTAACCTATATGAACGTGATTGCATAAGCGTCACATTAGTATCTGTCGGCTCCCGAGTGTTCCTAAACGTTGTGTGCTTGTCGCACCCCTCTGTAGGTCCTAGCAATCGGGGCCCCGTAGTTCGAAAGGGGTCCACCTTTGAGTGAGATTCAGAACTCGTCCATTTTCTCTCTTGACGATGTCAACGAGGAGGAGATGAACAACCTCATCGACGGTACGATTACCGACTTTGATGAGGGCGATCTCGTTAACGGCACTGTCGTTAAGATCGAGCATGACGAGGTGCTCGTTGACATCGGATTCAAGTCCGAGGGCGTTATCCCGGTCCGCGAGCTGTCCATCCGCAAGGACGCTAACCCTGCAGACGTCGTTGCACTCGGTGATCCCATCGAGGCCCTGGTTCTCCAGAAGGAGGACAAGGACGGTCGTCTGGTCCTGTCCAAGAAGCGTGCCGAGTACGAGCGTGCTTGGAACCGCATCGAGGAGAAGTTCAACTCCGGCGAGAACGTCGAGGGCGAGGTTATCGAGGTTGTCAAGGGCGGCCTGATCCTCGACATCGGCCTGCGTGGCTTCCTGCCCGCTTCCCTCGTCGACCTCCGTCGTGTCAAGGACCTCACCTCCTACATGGGCACCCGCATCGAGGCCCGCGTCATCGAGATGGACCGCAACCGCAACAACGTTGTCCTCTCCCGTCGTGTCGTGCTTGAGGAGTCCCGTAAGGCCGAGCGCTCCGAGATCCTGTCCAAGCTCAAGTCTGGCATGCGTCTCCAGGGCACCGTTTCCTCCATCGTTGACTTCGGCGCCTTCGTCGACCTCGGCGGTATCGACGGCCTCATCCACATCTCCGAGCTCTCCTGGAACCACGTCAACCATCCTTCCGAGGTTGTCAAGGTCGGCCAGGAGGTCGAGGTCGAGGTTCTCGACGTCGATCTCAACCGCGAGCGCATCTCCCTGGGTCTCAAGCAGACCACCGAGGATCCGTGGCGCGCACTGGTCAAGAAGTACCCCGTCGGCGCTATCGTCGAGGGCACTGTGACCAAGCTTGTCCCGTTCGGCGCTTTCGTCGATCTGGGCGAGGGCATCGAGGGCCTGGTGCACATCTCCGAGATGGCCAACAAGCACGTCGATCAGCCTTCTCAGGTCACCCATGTGGGCGACAAGGTTCAGGTCAAGGTCATGGAAATCGACCTCGACCGTCGTCGTATCTCCCTGTCCATGAAGTCTGCTGCTGAGACTCTGGGCGTCGAGATCGAGGTTACCCCGCTGCCTTCCGAGAAGAAGGACGAGGAGACCGACGCCGAGTAAATCGGTTTGACGATCACTTGTTTTAAGGGATCCGTCCGTAATGGACGGGTCCCTTTTTGCATTTGGCACCGAGATGCGCAATGCTGCCGGGCTGTCCACAGGCTATTGGATTGTCGGTGCATGAAAAAAGCCGACATCCCGCCTCGGGGAGGAGGCGGGAACACACCGAGTAGACGGAGGGGTGCGGAGCGCGGTCGCGTCTCGACTGACGACGTTGCCCATCGACAGCGCCATTGTAGCGCATGGCGGTTCTTGGTTTATCGTGTCGAGCGTTTGCGTTGTGCCATTGCCTGAGGCAACGGTGTGTTACACTCTTGCACTGCTGAGTGGGCCAGACGGTCGCGCGATGTGCTGCTTGCAGTACGCGTGAGGAAAGTCCGGGCTCCAGAGGGCGGGATGCCGGCTAACGGCCGGGCGGAGTGATCCGACGGAAAGCGCCGCAGAAAAGAAGACTCCCACCTGCGCCGCAAGGCGTAAAGGGAAAAGCTGAAACGGTGGTGTAAGAGACCACCAGCGTCGTGGCAACATGGCGGCTTGGCAAGCCCCATCCGGAGCAAGCGCGAATAGGAACGCTATGGGCCGGCCCGGTCCGCGTTCGGGTAGCGTGCGTGGAGCTGCACGGTAACGTGCAGACAAGATAAATGACCGTTCACGACAGAACCCGGCTTATCGGCCCACTCGGCACTTTGTTGACGCTGCGAACCCGTCAGCGCGGCAATCTGCCTTTCAAACCTTCGGGCATGACCATAAGGTCAATGCCCTCGGCTTTCAAGGCACCTTGCTCGCGCTGACGGGTTCTCGCTTTCGTTGACGGAATCATCGGCGTTGCCATTCTTTTTACTAGGGTTATCGTATTATTGAGGCTGTTTGTTGCTGCGCTTTGTTTTGTTGAGGGGCTTCGTTGGACAGCTATTTTACTCTGCAATCGAATATTGAGGTTTCGGGTGAGTTTGTGGACCGCAAGAGCCGGTTTATTGCCCAGCTGGTCCATATTGAGTCCGAGGACGAGGCGAATGCCTTTATCGAGATGGTTCGCAAGCGTCATTACGACGCTCGACACAATGTTCCCGCGTGGATTTTGGTCGATGGACGCGAGCGCCAGAGCGATGATGGTGAGCCGAGCCGCACGAGCGGTATGCCGACGCTCGAGGTGTTGCGCGGTGCGGAGCTCAAAAATGTTTGCTGCGTAGTGACGCGCTATTTTGGCGGCACGCTGTTGGGGCCGGGCGGCCTGGTTCGCGCCTATACTGCGGCGACGCAGGCGGCGGTGGCCGCGGCTCAAGAGGCCGGGCAGATCGTCGAAATGACGAGCGTCGTGCCGGTTGATGTACGTGTGGCCTATCCGCAATACGAGCAGGTGCTTCGCTTGGCGCAGGATTCGGGTGCCAAGGTTGCGGATACCGATTACGCGGATGCCGTGACGATTCATTTGGTGTTTAAGGCGGGGGAGCAGGAGCCATTTTGTGCCAAGATGCGCGAGCTTATGGCGGGGCGCGAGGAGATCGAGGCCGGCGCTCCCGAATTTGCCGAGTTCTAACGACGACGGCCGGCGTGCTTTTGGATGGATCCCAAGCGCGCCGGCCGTCTTTTATGTTGCTGCCGTCTACTCGGCGAGCTGCTTTAGCACATCACAGGCGATCTCGACGGCATCGTCGATGCAGCCGGGGCAGCTGCGGAGCGGACCCTTATCCGATCCGACGCCCTTGAGCGTGCCGCAGACGGTCGTCGTGTTCTTCTCGCCAAAACGTTTGGCGATCTCGCGCGACAGTTTGTAGGTCTGGCCCTTGGTCTTGGGGTTTTCCATGCCATCGCTCATTACAAAGCCCATGATGGCCACGGCGCCCGAGATGGCACCGCAAGTTTCGGTCATGCCGCCCATGCCGGCGCCAAAGCCCTCGGTGAGGGTAAAGGCGATCTGGGGGTCGAGCCCGACGGCGGGCGCGAGCGTGCAGGCGACGGCCTGCGCGCAGTTAAAGCCGCGGGCGTGGTATTCGGCAGCCTGAGCCTGGCAGGTGGCAGTGTTGAGCTGAGTGGCATCAATCTGCTTCATCGGTGTCTCCTTGATTGCGGTGTACCCGCCTATGGTACCCTTGCTGGCGCATTCGCTTATCGAGACCGCAGTGCATATCTCATTGTTTTTCGCCATCGAACACTTTCTTAAGATTTGGGACAAATAAACCTGATTAATTTGTCCCATAACCTATCGGCGGGATGGGTTGAGAGGGGTGCGGGGTAGCGGTATCGTGAACCGAATAAAAACAAAACCCAAGTAAGGGAGTTGGATATGTGCGAGCAGACTATCGGTACCACGTGCGTTCAGGGCGGCTATCATCCGGGCGATGCGGAGCCGCGCCAGGTGCCCATCTACCAGTCCACCACGTGGAAATACGACACGTCCGAGCACATGGGCAAGCTGTTTGACCTGGAGGAGTCTGGTTACTTCTACAGCCGTCTGCAGAATCCCACGTGCGATCTGGTTGCCGCCAAGATCTGCGAGATGGAGGGCGGCACCGCTGCGATGCTCACGAGTTCGGGCATGGCCGCGAACTTCCTCGCGATCTTTAACGTGGCCGGTGCCGGTGATCACGTGGTCGCGAGCTCTGCTATCTACGGCGGTACGTATAACCTGCTCGCCCACACCATGGGCCGCATGGGCGTGACTTGCACGTTTGTCGCCCCCGACTGCACCGATGAGGAGCTGGAGGCAGCCTTTGAGCCCAATACCAAGCTCGTCTTTGGCGAGACGATTGCCAACCCCGCCCTTGCCGTGCTCGATATTGAGCGCTTTGCCAAGGCCGCGCATGACCACGGCGTGCCGCTGATGGTCGACAACACCTTCCCGACGCCCGTGATGTGCCGTCCCTTTGAGTGGGGCGCCGACATCGTCACGCACTCTACCACCAAGTACATGGATGGGCATGCGGCCTACCTGGGTGGCGTGATCGTCGACCACGGCCAGTTTGACTGGATGGCCCATGCAGACAAGTTCCCGGGTCTCACCACGCCCGACGAGAGCTATCACGGCGTGACCTATGCCGAGAAGTTCGGTCGCGAGGGTGCCTTCATTACCAAGGCAACCGCTCAGCTCATGCGCGACCTCGGCCCCATGCAGAACCCGCAGGCGGCGTTTTTCCTGAATAGCTCGCTCGAGAGCCTGCATGTGCGTATGCCGCGTCATTGTGAGAACGGCCTGGCCGTTGCTAAGTTCCTGCAGAGCCATCCCAAGGTGCGCTTTGTGAGCTATCCGGGCCTGGAGGGCGATAAGTACTATGACCTGGCTCAGAAGTACATGCCCAACGGTACCTGCGGCGTCGTGAGCTTTGGCTTTAACGGTGGTCGCGCGGCGGCCGAGACCTTTATGAAGAGCCTTAAACTCGCCCAGATCGCCACGCATGTGGCCGATGCTCGCACCTGCTGCCTGCATCCCGCTAACGCCACGCACCGTCAGATGAACGATGAGGAGCTCATCGCCTGCGGCATCTCCGCCGACATGGTGCGCCTGTCGTGCGGCCTCGAGGACACGGCCGATCTGATTGCCGACCTTGAGCAGGCACTCGAGCAGTGCTAGGCTAGCCTTCGCACAAGTCGCCGATGCTGGCAGAAAGCTTCGGTGACCTTTCGTTCCGATTCCGTAGGCGGGACCCCAGTCGTGACTGTTCGCAGGCGATTGGGGCCCCGTTTTTGCGTTGTACCACTCGAAAGGATGGATATGGAGAAAACTGCAGAGCAGCTGCGCCGCGAGCGCATTGCCCTAGAGGGCGACACCCATGGCAAGAACAAATGGGCGATTCTGTTTACCGTGCTCATCATGACGTTTATGGTGTGTCTGGATTCGACCGTCGTGACCGTGGCGCTGCCCGTGATGCAAAAAGAGCTGGGTGTGGGCCTCGATCGCATTCAGCTGGTAAGCTCTGTGTATCTGCTTGCGACGTGCGTGGCTATGTTGCCGTTTGGCCGTCTGGGCGACGTGCGCGGCAAGGTGAATGTGTTTCAGCTGGGCGTCATCGTCTTTTCGGTCGGTTCGCTGCTGTGCGGCCTTTCGGCCTCGCTCGAGGTTCTTATCCTGGCACGCATTGTTCAGGGCGTCGGTTGCGCGGCGGCCATGGCTAACAACATGGGTATCATCACCGAGTCGTTTCCGGCGCGCGAACGAGGCCGTGCCATGGGCATTCTAGCGACCTTTGTGGCCCTCGGCATGATGTGTGGCCCCGTGCTCGGCGGCATGCTGGTGGCAAGCTTTCCTTGGGAGAGCATCTTCCTCATCAACCTGCCCATTGGCGTCATCTCGTTTATCGTGGGGCTCTACACGCTGCCGCATGTTAAGCCGGAGGCCGGCGAGCGCCCCATGTCGCTGGCGGAGGCCGCGCGTCGCTGCTTTGCAAATTCGGCCTTCACCATCAATCTTGCCTGCATGCTCATCGTGTTTGTTGGCATTGGCGCATCCGAGTTTATCCTGCCGTTCTATTTTCAGGACGCCCACGGCTTTGGTTCCGACATTTCCGGACTGCTCTTTTTGGCGCTGCCAATGGTGAATGCCTTTATCGGCCCGCTTTCGGGAACGGTTTCGGACCGTGTTGGCTGCGAGGGTCCCACGGCGGTCGGCCTGGGCGTGTACGTGTGCGGTCTCTTTGCAGTAAGCACGCTCGACGAGCACTCTTCTATCCCTGTGATCGTGTGCTGCGTCGCATTTATGTCGTGCGGTACGTCGATTTTCCAGAGCCCCAACAACTCGCTGTACATGGGCTCGGCTCCGCGCGAGGCACTTGGCTTTGCAGGTAGCTTGGGCAGCTTGGCGCGCTATGCGGGCATGGCGCTGGGTATTACGGCAGGTTCGCATATCCTTTATGGGCAGATGAGCGTGGCGATGGGCGAGGCCGTGACCAGTTTTGTTGCAGGCCGTCCGGATGTATTCCTATTCGGCTTTCGCTCGGTGTTCTACGTGCTTATGGCTGTGGCCGCTGTGGGCTTTGCGCTTGCCATGGTGCGTTTGGTGAAGATGCGCGCCCGCCATTAGCGTGTTGGGAGGCTGTCTGCCACGATTCGCGCCGTCCCAAAAAGACTGGTTTGTGGTGCGATGCGGCTTGTGGGGCGGGCGGGGGTCGGTCCGTGGTAGACTATCGAACAACGTTTATTAATCGCGCGGTATCGTTGCCGCGAGAAGGGGTTGCGCCATGCAGGAGCTTGAGGATCGTATTCGCCATGACGGCATCGTAAAGGCCGGTAACGTCCTTAAGGTTGATGCCTTCCTCAACCACCAGTGCGACGTTGAGCTGTTCGACCACATGGGCGCCGAGTGGGCCCGTCTGTTCAAGGATGTCGAGATCAACAAGATCCTGACGATTGAGGCTTCGGGCATTGGCATGGCTTGCATCGCAGCTCAGCATTTTGGCGGCGTACCGGTGGTCTTTGCTAAGAAGGCACAGTCCATCAACCTCGATGGGGAGCAGTATGCCACGACCATCTACTCCTTTACCAAGCAGAAGGAGTACCCGGTCATCGTTGGCAAGCGCTTCCTGTCCGAGGGCGACAAGGTCCTGATTATCGACGACTTCCTGGCCAACGGCTGCGCACTCGAGGGTCTTATCAAGATCTGCGAGGCTGCGGGTGCCGAGGTTGCCGGCATTGGCATCGCGGTGGAGAAGGGCTTCCAAGGCGGTGGCGATAAGCTCCGCGAGCGCGGCTTCCGCGTTGAGAGCCTGGCCCGTATCGCCGATATGGACTGCGATACCGGCGAGATCACCTTCGCTTAAGCGCGCAACACAAGCGATTGGTATGCGATGTGACAAAGGGACTTTCCCTTTGTCACATTTTTTGTATGAGGGGAGGTGTTGATATGGATGAGAACAAGATGGGATGGCGCGAGTATGCGCGCTATGCCGAGATGTCGGTTGAGAGGTTGGCACGCGACTGCGAGGTTCAGGTGTTTCGTGCGACGGGCCCGGGCGGCCAGGGTGTGAACACGACGGACTCGGCGGTGCGTATGAAACATATCCCTTCGGGAATTACCGTGACGGCGCGCGAGAGCCGTAGTCAGTTTCAGAATCGCGCGAGCTGCCTGCGTAAGCTGCGCGCTGAGCTTGAGCGTCGTGGCCGTCCGCCGCGCCGTCGCGTCAAGACCAAAGTGCCCCAGCGATCGCGCCAGCGCAGGCTCAACGACAAGCACTTCAATGCGATTAAAAAGGCTAACCGTCGCAAGCCGGGCGGGGAGGAATGATCTTCTCAATAAGTTGCGGTGAAATAGGGACTGTTTCGCGGCTTTAACTGCATAAACAGTCCCTATTTCACCGCAACTTAGGTGGGGTTAGCGGGTTGGGTGCCAGACTTGGAGGGCGCCGGGTAGGATGTCGACTTCGATGCGCGAGGCGACGATGGGCTCGCCGTCGGCCTGGATGGGGTAGTCGGGCTCCTCAAAAGTTAGCTCGGCATGGCGGCAGCGGCGCATGCGAACCGGTGGCAACTTGGTATGGTGGCCGTCCTTGGCCGAAAGGAACATAGGCAGGGCTACCGCGCGAGGGACGGGGCCGCAGGCGTAGCAGACGTCGAGTATGCCGTCGCAGGGGTCGGCATCGGGGCAGATGGGATAGCCCGAGCCATAGGTAGGACCAAGCTGAATCGCCATGATGATCGCCCTCACGCGCTCGGCGGGCGCGCCGTCAAAGCTGACTGTCATGGGGTAGCTGCGATAGCGCAGGCCAAACTGCTCAAGTCCCGAGAGGGTGTAGAGCGGCGCGCCCGTCAAGCCGGTCTTTTTGCGCAGCTCGGTGGTGCTAAGGCCGATGGCAGCATCGATGCCGACCGAGAGCGTCTGGTCGTAGTACTCAACGGTAGCCTCGCCGCTGCCGCTCGCAGGGCTCCACGAGCGAATGCGCCCGATATCCTGACGCTGCAGCTCGCAGGTGAGCAGCGCGCCAAAATCCTTGCCGGAGAAATCGTCGATGCCGAGCGTCTGGGCAAAATCGTTGCCGGAGCCCACGGGCAGGACGGCAAGAGCGGGGCGGGCGTCCTCCTTTTGCGTCATAAGCCCGTTGACGACCTCGTGAATCACGCCATCGCCGCCGAGTGCGATAACGGTGCGATAGCCCTGAGCCTGTGCGGCCAGCTCCTTGGCGTGTCCCATACGCTCGGTCAACACCAGGTCAAACTGGGATGCGCGTGCAGTCATGTCCAAAAAGCGTTGCAGGCGCTCGGCAACTTCGCGTGCCGCACCCGACTGGGCGGCTGGGTTGGCGATGATGAGCGTGCGACCAAAATCAGTTGCGTGCATGGGGCGACTCCCGGCGTGTGACATGACGGTGCGGTCGCGCTCGGGTTACGTTGCCCCGATTGTGGCTGCACGGCGATTATTACATCTACTCTATCAGGTCGTTGTGGCGCTCGATAGCATCCGCTACCGTACCGCCCTCATCCACAATAAGCGAACGGCGCTTGGGTGAGATGATGCGCTGGGCGGGGTACACGCCGCGGTGTCCGCCGGTTAGGTAGCTGATAAAGGCCACGATGACAAAGAACCCGGCGGCCGTGCCGTGGAACAGGTCGATGGCCATCATGCAGGTGGTGATGGGCACGTTGAGGCCGGCGCAGAACACGCCGAGCATGCCGAGAGCCGCCAGAAAACTGGGGTCAAGCCCGGTAAGGCAACCGATCCAGCCACCGAGTGCCGCACCGATGCCAAACAGGGGCGTGACCTCGCCGCCTTGGAAGCCCGCGCCCAGGGTAAGCGCTGTGACGACCAACTTGATGGCTGCGTTCGCCAGGGTGGTGTTGCCTGCAAATCCGGCGCCGGAAAGCCACGTGGAAAGGCCGGCGTAGTTCCAGGCGTCGAGGAGGGCATAGGCGGCCAAAACCACGAGTGCGCCTATGAGTGCGCGGACGAGGTAATTGGTGATAAAGCGACCGTACAGGCTTTTGACGGTTCGAACCGACCAGGCAAAGAGGCGTGCCGTCAGGCCGAAGATAATGGCGCTGATAACAACGATGACAACCGTCCGTGGTGTCATGTTGGGAACGCTGGCGATGACATTCGCCTCGTACTCGGTTCCCAAGGCAAGCGACGTAAAGTAGCCGGTAAACGAGGCGACCAGGCAGTAGATGCCCGCGGTGTAGTCGATCTTGCCGATAAAGCACATCTCCATGCCAAAGAAAGCTCCAGCAAGGGGCGAGCCGAATACGGCGCCAAAGGCCGACGAGATGCCGGCGAGCATGAGGTCGTGGTGGTCATGTTTTTTGAGGTGGGCGAGGTTCGAGATGTTGCTGGCGATGGTGCCGCCAATCTGCACCGCGGCCCCCTCGCGACCGGCAGATCCGCCCGTTAGGTGCGTGAGCGTGGAGCAGACGAAGGTAAGGACGGCCATGCGCATATGGATGAGACGTGTGCTCAGAGCGGAGTCGATGACCAGGTTGTTACCGCGTTTGGCGGCAAGGCCGTGGTTTTTGTACACCCATGCGGTGGCAACGCCCACAACAGGAAGCAAGGCGTAGACCCACGCGTGGTGCTCGCGATAGTCGGTCGCGATATTCAGCGAGGCCAAAAACGCCCAAGCGGCAACGCCCATGGCGAGCGAGACGATGACGACGAGCGCGAGCAACTTGGCGCTCGCGAGTAGGTTGCGGGCGTTGCGGCGCGTGTCGGCAGCCAAGAGATGCTCGGAGCGGGTGAGCTGTTGCCTGCCTGCCATGATGACGTCATTAAGGGAGAAAAAGCCGCCGTCGTCGAGCGACTGGGAATGATCCTGCGCCTCGTTTGCGCTTTCGGGTTTGTCGGTAAAAGCCATACGTTCCTCTTTTGGGTTGCAACACGAGCATTATAGAACGTGCCATACGTGACAAACCGGCAGGTTGGTTTTGGTTTTGTTTCGCGGCTTGCGGCCGACAGATGTATTCGCGGCCGCGGGCCAGGTCTTGAGCAGGCGGCGAGGGATTATACTGAGATAAACATAAAGAATCGGCGCTTTTGTTGCGCGCCGCAGCATGCTAGAGGTGCATATGGCTGAGAAACTCATTCCGTTGGAGGACGCACAGGCGATCGTCTTGTCGCACGTGAATCGCACCGAAGTTGTCGAGATTCCCGTGTGGCAGGCCGTCGGTCTTCCCTTGGCCGAGGACGCGGTGGCCGATATCGACATCTCGCCGTTTGCCAACAGCGCTATGGACGGATATGCCGTGCGCTCGTCGGACTTGGCGCAGGCATCTGGCGAGGCGCCGGTGACGCTCGACGTTATCGGACACGAGGCCGCGGGCCATGTGTTTGAGGGCGCAATCGGCGCGGGTGAGACGGTCCGCATCATGACGGGCGCGCCGGTACCTGAAGGTGCCGATGCCGTGGTGAAGTACGAGATCGTCGACGTGCTCGATGACGACGGCAACGAGGGCTCGCGTGTGAGGTTCTCGGCGCCTGCCAAGGTAGGGGAGAACGTTCGCTCTGCCGCCGAGGAGGCCCATGCCGGCGACGTTGTGATGCACGCCGGCGAGGTCGTGGCTCCGGCGGGCGCGGGTCTGCTGGCAAGCGCCGGATACGCGAGCGTGAAGGTGCACGCTGCCCCGCGTGTGGGCATCATCTCGCTGGGCACGGAACTGGTCGCACCGAGCAACGTGCCGGCGCGCGGGCAGATTCGCGACTCCAACTCGTCGGCGTTGATGGCCGAAGCGCTCGATGCAGGAGCCGAGCCCGTGTTCTACGGCATTGCGCCCGATGATGAGCAGGCGATTGCCGAGCTGGTGCATCGCGCCGTGCTGGAGTGCGATTTTGTCATTACGAGCGGTGGCGCCTCGGCAGGCGACTACGACTACGTGACGGCGCTCGTCCGGCGCGAGGGCGAGGTGCTGTTTGACCGCATCTCGATGCGTCCGGGCAAGGCCATCACGTTTGGCTTGCTTGGGGGTAAGCCCTACCTGGGACTTTCAGGCAATCCGGCCGCGGCGTATGTGGGCTTTGAGATGCTCGCCCGCCCGGCGATCCGCAAGATGCGCGGTTTTGCCGAGGGGGCGCGTCCCGTGCAGCAGGCGATGCTCACGCACGGCGTGAAAAAGCGACAGCATCGCCGCTTCTTCGATCGCGCCACGGTTTTGCGCGACCCCGAGACCGGTGAGCTGTTGGTGACCGAGGCCAAGACGCAGAATTCGGCGTTGCTCGGCACGATGCAGCGGGCCAACTGCCTGCTGCGTATTGACGAAGGTCCGTGCGAGCTCAAGGCGGGCGACGTCGTGGATGTTGTGCGTGTCGACCTGCCTGAGGGCGCCGTGTTGTAGGAGGAATGCTATGGAGCTGAAGATATCGATCGTGACGTGCTCGGATACGCGGGACCTTGCCCAGGACGAGGCTGGAGCCGCACTCGAGGAACTTATCGAGGCGCAGGGCTGGACGGTCGTCTCACATGTGGTCGTGCGCGACGACGTCAGCGAGATCGGTGATGCCATTGTGGAAGCCGCCGATGAGTGCCACGCCAATGTTGTGCTTACCTGCGGCGGCACGGGGCTTTCGATGCGCGATGTGACGCCCGAGGCGACGCGTGCCGTCTGCGACCGCGACGTGCCGGGTATTGCAGAGGCGATCCGTGCGTACTCCATGACCAAGACGCGCCGCGCCATGCTCTCGCGCGCCGTGTGCATGCAGCGTGGGTATACGCTTGTCATCAACTTTCCGGGATCCACGAAAGCGGCCCGCGAAAGCTGGGAGGCCGTGAGCGACCAGCTGGAGCATGCGGCCCAGATGACAGCGGGCGGCGGACATACCAACTAAGCGGTTTACCTGCGGCGGAGTAACCTTACGGGCTGCTCCGCCTTTTTATGTAGCGACAGTGCGGGCCGTCCTGAGACTGTCAGCAGAAGATAAGTATCAGACGAGAAATCTTTATCACTGATATTATTCGCACGAAAGTATAATCTGGTAACAGAATAAAGCCCGCGGCGGGGTGTCCGGGCGTAGTATTCGAAAGGATTGAACATGTTCGATATGGTTTCTCGCCGCGGATTCGTCTCTCTTTCTGCTGTCGTCGCTGCCGGCCTTGGGCTTGCCGGCTGCTCCGGCAACAAGACGTCTGAGCCGACTGGCTCCGATGCCGGTTCTGCTAAGGCATCTTCCAAGAAAGCTGTCGAGCTTCAGGTCTTCGCTGCCAACTCTCTCGAGAAGGCCCTGCCCGAGGTCCAGGAGCTCTACACCGATCAGACCGGCACCACCTTTGCCGACACGCAGTTTAAGGCTTCTGGCGACCTCGTCGAGCAGATGCGTGCTGGCGCCACGGTCGACGTGCTCATCACCGCCTCCAAGGGCACCATGGACGACGCCGAGGCCGCCGAGCTCGTCGATGCCGACACCCGTGAGGATATGTTCGTCAACGACCTTGTGATCATTCGTGCTGAGGGTTCCGACACCAAGATCGAGGCCATCGCCGACGTCGCGAATCTGGACGGCAAGATCGCCATCGGCGACGCCAAGACCGTCCCCGCCGGCAAGTACGCCAACCAGGCCTTAGCTTCTGTGGGTCTCTACACCGGCACCGAAGGCGACGACGGCGAGTATGCTCCCGAGATCGCCGACAAGGTCGCACTGGCCGACAAAGTTGGTACCGCTGCGTCTTACGTCTCTACGGGCGACTGCGTGGCCGGTTTTGTCTACAGCTCCGATATCTTCCGCTATGACGGCATCGAGGAGGCCTTCGTGTGCCCCGAGGCTTCGCACAAGCCCATCGTGTACCCGGGCGCCGTTGCCGAGAGCTCCGAGCACGCCGACGAGGCCAAGGCGTTTATCGACTTCTGTCTGACCAACAAGAAGGCTCAGAAGATTTGGGCTAAGTACGGCTTTGAGCTTTCCGAGTAGTGCGGCTTGGCGCGATAATTCCATCGTTTTGTGTTTCACTCCGTCCCTGTATTCGCTTGGAGCTTTTCGTGCTTAATAGATTCCGCATGCTTGTCGCCTGTGCTTTGACCTTCGCGCTTTGCTGGGTGCCGGGATTTGCGTTTGCTGGGGTCGCTGAGGACGGGGCCCAGGTTGCTGCGACCGCTCATGGGCTTTCCTATGGGATCGAGGGTTTTGAGCGGTTGGCCAAGGGGACCGCTCGTGCTATGGAGGGCCAGCCTGAGGGCTACCGGTTTCCCGTTGACGAGGACGTGGACCTTGTAGTGGCGCCTGCTGCCGATCGCGTTGTGGTGTGGATATCGCCCAAGGCGGCCGAGAAGTATGGATTGGATCCGCAGGACAACGAGTGCGTATCGGGTCTCAAGGCCCTCGTCTGTGAGCTCGACAGCGCAAACTCCATGGGAGGCGCGCAGCTAGGGGACGTTGATCTTCCTTGGTATGTTACGGCGGAAACAACGTTTAATGCCGGCGGGTATACCTATGGCTTTGATGTGCGTGGTGCGGATGGGGACCGCTATGTGGTGATTGCATCGGCCTCGGGTGATGCCAAGGGCGGCGCGCGTTGGCTTGATAGCGCTCAAATGGTAGAAGCATCGTCTGTCGTGTTGCGGGATGAGCAGGGGCCCTTGACCTCTCTGGCTTCCTTTTTGGGCGACATCGACTATCGCCCGTTTTGGGTGTCCATCAAAACGAGCGGCCTTGCCCTGGTGATTGCCTTTGCACTGGGCCTGTTTGCCGCGTGGAAGACTATGGGTACCTCGAGTCGCATCAAGGGCCTGCTCGATTCGGTCTTTACGATTCCTATGGTGCTGCCGCCCACGGTCTGCGGCTTTCTGCTCCTCATGCTGTTTGGCCGCTCGACCGGAGTGGGCCAGTGGCTCATCGCGCACGGCATCTCGATCGTCTTTACCTGGCCCGCGGCGGTCATTTCGGCCGTCGTTGTGTCGTTTCCGCTGGTCTACCGCACGGCGCTCGGAGCCTTCGAGAGCCTCGACACGCAGATGCTCGATGCCGCGCGAACCCTGGGATGGTCTGAGCATCGCATCTTTACCAAGCTTATGATGCCGCTTGGCTGGCCCTCGATTGCCGCCGGCGCGGTGCTTGCCTTCGCGCGTGCCATGGGCGAGTTTGGCTGCACCCTGTTCTTTGCGGGCAACTACGCCGGCATTACCCAGACCATCCCTATCGCCATCTACTTTGAGTGGATGGGCGGCAACACCTCGGTGGCTCTCTTTTGGGTCGTCGTCGTGATCGTGTTTAGTTTCCTGGTAATCCTGTTCATCAACATGTACACGGCGCATTCGCAAAAGTATCGCGAGCGTGGTCTCTCCCGTGCAGAGCGCAAACAGGCCAAGCAGCTGGGTGGCCAGATCGATTCGCTCGACCCAGTGGGCGGCGATGCGCTGCGTATCGATCGCGAGGCGCTGGCCGAGCTCATGCGCGATGACGCAGCACCGCAGGGAGGTCGATAAGCTATGTCGCTCGTTTTGGATATCAAAAAACGCTATCCCGGGTTTATGCTCGACATGCAGCTTGAGGCCGGCGAGGAGCGTGTGGCGCTGCTGGGCGCCTCGGGTTGCGGCAAGAGCTGCACGTTGCGCTGCATTGCCGGCGTGGAGACACCCGACGAGGGCAAGATCGTCGTCAACGGCGTGACCTTTTTTGACTCGGCGGCGGGCATCAACCTGTCGCCCCAGGAGCGCAAATGCGCCCTGCTGTTCCAAAACTATCAGCTGTTTCCCAACATGACGGTGGCCGATAACGTGTGCGCCGGCGTTGAGGGTGCAGGCGACGCCGCAGCGCGCAGACAACTTGCCGAGCGCTACCTGGGTATCTTTGGACTGGCCGACTTTGCCGACCGTTATCCCGCGCGCCTCTCGGGCGGCCAGCAGCAGCGTGTGGCGCTTGCTCGCATGGTGGCGGCACACCCGGGCATTTTTATGTTCGACGAGCCCATGAGCGCGCTCGACGCGTATCTCAAGAGCGCGCTTGAGCAGAACATGCTCGACCTGTTCGACGTCTGTAACCGTACCGTGCTCTACGTGAGCCACGACATCGACGAAGCTTGCCGCCTATGCCAGCACATCTGCGTGATGCACGACGGGCATGTTGAGGAGATCGGCTCCGTTGAGGACGTGGTCCGCCGCCCTCAGACGTTGGCGGCGCTGCGCCTAACGGGCTGTAAGAATACGAGCCGCGCGCGCAAGATCGAGCTTCAGGAAGTTGAAGCCCTGGACTGGGGCATGACCTTCAACGTGGGCCGTGAGGTTCCCGATAATGTGGCGTACCTGGGCATTCGTGCGAGCTACTTCCATGTGGACAACCGCGCTGAGCGCGGTCGTAACAGCTACGATCTGCATGTGGCCCGCGTGAGCGATTCGCGTTTTGAGCGCCTGGTTCTGCTGGATGTGCCGCGTGCCGATGCGCCCACGCGTTTGCAGTGGAAGGTCAACAAGGTGGGCATACCTGTCGACGAGTTGCCGCAAGCAGGCGAGACGCTGCGCATGCATTTTGATGCCAGCAGGATCCATTTGGTTTGTCGATAGCGCCGGGTAATGCCGTCGGGGAATATAAGCCTCCGCGGCTTTGTTTTTGCCGTTCGCCGAATGAGGAATGACAAACTCTTATCAATCAAGATAATTATTTATTAGACGACGGCACACGACGCTGTCGTACGAATGTCAACGGTGTTCGCATGGTCGATGACCGTTGATATAGTTGACCTCAACTTGTAAAGGAGGGTGCGCACATGCCGCAGACGACATACATTCGCCGCGTTGCCGCGCGTGCCCTGTATATGGCTCGGAGCCGCATATGAGCAGGTATGTTCACGGCTCCGGGAGAGACGACGCACAACTAAATAATCGACCGCAAAGCAGGTTCCCTAAAATTCCGGGTTTGAGCACGGTCGGGCAATCGCCGTCCGTCGTGCATCGATACCGCTGTTATCCGTTTTTGGTTCGAGAGGGGAACCGTTATGGCTGAAGAATTTGATTTCCACCCGATGTGGGAGAGCCTCGGCATGAATCTTGCCGACCACGACATGCTGCTAGGCGCCGTGGGCCAGATGTACGGCGATATGTTCTTGACGCAGAACAATCGCCCCAAGTCCACGTCCTACCTGGACTTTGTGGCCACCAACATCCACAGCGGCCGTATTAAGGAGATGCTCGACAAGAAGGAGGCTGGCGAGGCCACCAAAATCGTGGGCTCGTTCTGCGTGTACGTGCCCGAGGAGATCGTGCTTGCCTGTGACGGCATTCCCGTTGGTCTGTGCTCGGGTGCCGATTGGGCAACGGACAAGGTCGAGGAGCACTTGCCGCGCAACACTTGTCCGCTTATCAAGAGCTTTGCCGGCTTTAAGCTGGGTGAGGTCTGCCCCTACATCGAGTCGAGTGACTTGGTGGTAGGCGAGAACACCTGCGATGGCAAGAAGAAGGCCTACGAGTTTTTTGCCACGCAAAAGAACATGTACGTCATGGATATTCCCAACGTGCACGACGAGTCGACGCTCGTGACCTGGAAGGCCGAGGTTAAAAAGCTCGCCGCCAAGATTGAGGAAGAGTGTGGCGTCACGATTACGCCTGAGCGTCTGAAGGCCGCCATCCGCGCCGTCAATGAGAAGCGTCGCGCCCTGCAGCGCCTCGCTGCCACGCGCGCTGCCGACCCAGCGCCCATTAGCGGTCTCGACAGCCTGCTGACCGTTCAGGCCGCCTTTATGGACGACACGCCGCGTCTGACCGGAGCCATTAACGATATGGCGGCCGAGTGCGAGCAGCGTGTCGAGGCCGGAGAGGGCGTGGCGCCCAAGGGGACCAAGCGCATCCTGTACACCGGCACGCCCATGGCCGTGCCCAACTGGAAGCTGTTCAACCTCATCGAGAAGGCCGGCGGCGTTGTGGTGGGCGAGGAGTCCTGCACGGGTTCGCGCTATTACAAGGACTTGGTCGATGAGTCCGGTGAGACGGTTGACGAGATGCTCGACGCCATCGCCGAGCGCTACTTTAAGATCAACTGCGCCGTCTTTACGCCCAACGACCAGCGTATGAAGGACATCGTTCAGATGGCATGCGACCTTCATGCCGACGGCATCGTCGACGTGGCCCTGCAGTTCTGCACGCTCTATGAGATGGAATCGTTTGCCGTGGAGAAGGCCGCCGAGGAAGCCGGCATTTCGTTTATGCACATCACGACCGACTACGCCGGCGAGGACGCAGGCCAATTGCAGACGCGCATCGAAGCTTTCTTGGAAACCATTTAGGACTATACGTTCCGGCGGCTTCCCCAGGCACCCGATCTTGCCGTTCAAACCGTCGCTTGCGTACCAAAGTACGTGGCGCCCCTCTTTCACGGCAACCTCGGGCACCTGGGAAAGCCGTTTCCTTGGTCGGTTAAAAGGTATGTTAAGGAGTTATATGTCGGAAAATATTGAGCAGCCGTTGCCGTCCACGTTTGAGGAGTTCAACGAGCAGCGCAAGGCGGCGTTCATTCGAGTCAAGGATTACAAGCAGGCGGGTAATCGCCTGGTCGGCTATTTGTGCAGCTATACGCCGCTCGAGATTATCGATGCCGCAGGCGCCTCGAGCGTGGCCCTGTGCGGCACGTCCGACGAGGTGATTCCCGAGGCCGAGAAGGTGCTGCCGGCAAACCTCTGCCCGCTCATCAAGTCGACGTACGGCTTTGCCTATTCGCAAAAGTGCCCGTTTACGTATTTCAGCGACATGATCATCGGTGAGACCACCTGCGACGGCAAGAAGAAGATGTACGAGCTGCTGGGGGAGCTCAAGCGTACGTACATTTTGCACCTGCCACAGAGCCGCGATCGCGCCTACGAGCGTGAAGGCTGGTACGAGGAGTGCCGCCTGC
Organism: uncultured Collinsella sp.; assembly: GCA_938011935.1. Lineage (GTDB taxonomy): Bacteria > Actinomycetota > Coriobacteriia > Coriobacteriales > Coriobacteriaceae > Collinsella. The sequence goes on along the minus strand of CALLSU010000130.1, from coordinate 6,601 downwards.
TCAAGGAGGAGCTCGAGAACTTCTACGGTATTACGATCACCGATGACGACCTGCGCGCCGCCGTCCGTCGTCGCAATCGCCTGCGTGCCGCCCAGCTCGAGATGTTTGCGCTGCAGGCTAACCAGCCGGCGGCCATGAGCGGCGTTGATCTGATGAGCACCATGTTTGCCGGTACGTTCAGCTTTGATATTGAGGCCTATACGCAGCAGCTGGAGCAAAAGGTTGCCAAGCTGCGCGAGGCCTACGACGCGGGCGAGCGCCCGGTTGCAGCGGATGCCAAGCGCATCCTGATTACCGGCTGCCCGGTGGGCGGCGTGATCAACAAGATCGATCGCACCATCGAGTCCAACGGCGGCGTGGTCGTGTGCATGGACGACTGCTCGGGCGAGCGCACGGCGGCCATGATGATCGACCCGGACGCCACCGACATTCTGCGCGCCATCGCCGACCGCTACCTCGATATCAACTGCTCGGTCATGACGCCCAACGACGGCCGTATGGAAAACACGCTGGCCATGTGCGAGAAGTATCACGTCGATGGCGTGGTGGAGAGCGTGCTGCAGGCATGCCACACCTTCAACGTTGAGAGCGCTCGTATGCAGGAAGCTGTCGAGGGTGCGGGCATTCCGTACATGAAGATTGAGACCGATTACAGCAACGGCGACATGGGCCAGATCGAGACGCGCATCGCCGCCTTTATCGAGACTCTGTAGCTTCCTCAGGCACCGGATCTTGCCCCTCAAACCGTCGCTTGCGTACCAAAGTACGCTGCGCTCCTCTTTCGGGGCAACCTCCGGCACCTGAGAAACCTAGAGCTAAGGCGCCTGAACGCGCCGCTACCTTTGATGTTTAGATTGGGAGAGAGCCATGATAGGGATCGGGATCGATATCGGGTCTACGGCGGCTAAGGCTGCTGTGGTCGACAGGGAGGGTTCGGTGGCGTGGACGTGCGTGCAGCCAACCGGGTTCTCCTCGGTCGATGCTTCCGAGCGGCTGCGCGAGGCACTGGCAGCGGCCGGCTATGGCGTGACAGCCGACGACGTGCGCGTGATCGCGACTGGCTACGGCCGTGTCGCCGTGCCCTATGCGCACAAGGTCGTGACCGAGATCACCTGCCACGGCACCGGTGCCGTGCGCCTGTTTGGCGACCATGGCACGGTGATTGACGTGGGCGGCCAGGACACCAAAGTCATTCAGCTTAAGGGCGGCCGCGTGGCCAAGTTCGCCATGAACGACAAGTGCGCCGCCGGCACGGGGCGCTTTCTGGAGATCATGGCCGACCGCCTGGGCATTACCCAGCAGCAGATGGCAGACCTCGCCCGCACCGGCGAGCCTACCAAGATTTCCAGCATGTGCACCGTGTTTGCCGAAAGCGAGGTTATCAGCCTAATCGGTCGCGGTGAGCCGCGCGAGAACATTGCGCGTGGCGTGATCGACAGCGTGGTCTCGCGCGTGGCGACCATGGCCGGGCAGGCGGCGGGTGCTCCGTACTACCTGACGGGAGGCCTGTGCGAGAACGCCTACGTTGCGGAGCGGTTGGGCGCGCTGTTGGGCTCGCCGGTGATCACCTCGCCCCAAGCCCGCTTTGCCGGTGCCATCGGCGCGGCGATTCGCGCACAGGCGCTCAAGTAATGCATCCGCCTTGGGCTCGTATTCATGCGTATACTGAGAGAAAATGATTGACCGATGAGAGGGGGTATCGATGCCTGACGATCAGATTAAGCTCACGTCTATGACTGCCGCGAGCGGTTGAGCCGCTAAGTTGGCTCCTGGAGCCCTCGCCCAGGTCCTGGGCGACTTACCCAATGTGCATAACGACAACTTGCTCGTGGGGTTCGATACCTCCGACGATGCGAGCGTTTTTCGCGTTGGCGAGAACTTGGGTCTCGTGCAGTCCATCGACTTCTTCCCGCCGATGGTCGACGACCCGTTCCTGTTTGGCCAGATCGCGGCGGCCAACTCGCTGTCGGACATCTACGCCATGGGCGGGCGGCCGAGCCATGCCATGAACCTGCTCTGCATACCCAGTTGCCTGGGTGTTGAGGTTGCCGGCCAGATTCTGGCGGGCGGTGCCGACAAGTGCGTCGAGGCGGGCTGCTCCATCGCGGGCGGTCACACCATCAACGACGACGAGCCCAAGTACGGCTTGTCTGTGAGCGGCTTTGTCGCGCTCGACCGCATGCTCGCCAACAGCGGCGCACGCGTGGGCGATGTTCTGCTGCTGACCAAGGCGATCGGCTCGGGCATCATCACCACGGCCATTAAGGGCGAACTCATCGAGCAGGACGAGGCCACAGCCGTGTTTGACTCGATGCGCACCCTCAACGAGGCCCCGATTCGTCTGGCCGAGGGCCTCGAGCTTCACGGCTGTACCGACATCACGGGCTTTGGCCTGATCGGGCACGCGTGCGAGATGGCCGAGGGCTCGGGCGTGCAGATTGAGCTTGCGTCGGAGGCGGTGCCGCTCTTTGACCAGGTACTCGACATGGCACGTCTGGGCATTATCCCAGCGGGCTCCTACCGCAACCAGGACTTTTTTGGCCCGCGTGTGGCTGTCGACGAGGGCCTGGAGCCGGGCATGCTCGACGCGCTGTACGATCCGCAGACGTCTGGTGGCCTGCTTATCGCGGCGCCCGCGGCGGATGTGGATGAGCTTGCGCGTCGCCTGGATGCCGAGGGGTGCATCGCCGCCGTTATCGGTCGCGTGTGCGAGGCGGTGCCGGGCGGTCCTGCTGTTCGCGTTGTGCATTAAAGAAAACCGTTTATGCGACCGCCTACTTTTCTGGGCGGTCCCTTTTGAAAGGATGTAGCTATGTCTACCAAGATTGAAGTCAATGCCATGGGCGATGCCTGCCCGCTGCCCGTCGTCAAGACGCTCAAAGCTCTGAAGCAGCTCGATGGCGAGGGCACCGTCGTGACCTCGGTCGATAACGAGACCGCCGTCAAGAACATCTCCAAGATGGCGCAGGAGAAGGGCTGCACGGCCTCGGTCGAGAAGGTTTCTGACGCCGAGTGGCGCGTGACCGTGGCGACCTCCGGTGCCGTTGCCGTGGCAGACCCCGAGCAGGACGGTGCCGCTTTCTGCGGTGCCAGCACCGGCAAGGGCGAGCTCGTCATTTCCGTCTACACCGACTGCATGGGCCGCGGCGACGACGAGCTGGGCCACAAGCTCATGAAGGCCTTCATCTTTGCCGTGACGCAGCAGGAGGAGCTGCCCGCGACCATGCTGTTCTACAACGGCGGCGCCAAGCTCACCGTCGAGGGCTCGCCGGTACTTGACGACCTGAAGGGGCTGGCTGAGCAGGGCGTCGAAATCCTCACCTGTGGCACCTGCCTCGACCACTATGGCATTAAGGACCAGCTTGCCGTGGGCGAGGTCACGAACATGTATGTGATCGTGGAGAAGATGGAACAAGCCGTGCGCGTCGTGCGCCCGTAGCGTATTGGTTGGAGTTGCCATGAGGGAGAAGCGCCCGGCGCTTGTCATCACGTTTCCCACCACGGCTGCCGCCATGGGCTGCGAGTCTCTGTGCATCGAGCGCGGCCTTCCCGGGCGAACGATTCCCGTGCCCGGGGAGGTCGCTGCCGGCTGCGGCCTGGCGTGGAAAGCGTTGCCTGCCGATGAGGAGCTGCTGCGCGGCGAACTCGCCGCGGCGGGCGTTCCCACCGAGGGCTATACCGTGATTGATATGTGGGAGGTCGTGCGATGATCTACCTGGATAACGCGGCGACGACCATGCACAAGCCGCAGACGGTCATCGATGCCGTGACGCAGGCGATGTGCTCGCTCGGCAATGCCGGGCGCGGCGCCACGTCGGGTGCCCTCGATGCCGCTCGCACGATTCACGGTTGCCGTGCCAAGCTCGCGCGCCTTTTAGGTTGCCCGAGGGCGGACCATGTGTGCTTTACGCCCAACTCTACGGCGGCGCTTAACACCGCCATCAACGGGGTGGTGCGCCCCGGCGACCGCGTGGTCACGACGGTGCTCGAGCACAACTCCGTGCTGCGTCCGCTCAACCGCCTGGCAGCGGAGCGGGGTGTGACCGTTGAGCATGCGGGCTGCGACGCGAACGGTGCGCTCGACTACGAAGAGCTTGAGCGGCTGGTGACGCCGGGCACACGTGCCGTGGTGGTGACGCACGCCTCAAATGTGACCGGCAACGCGGTCGACATTGTGCGCGTGGCGGCCATGGCCCATGCGGCCGGTGCGCTGGTAATCGTCGATGCCTCTCAGTCTGCCGGCACGGCGCGTATCGATATGCAGGCCATGGGGCTCGACGTGGTGTGCTTTACCGGCCACAAGGGGCTCATGGGTCCGCAGGGGACCGGCGGCCTGGCCGTGGCGGAGGGCATTGACGTGGCCCCTTGGGCCATGGGCGGTACGGGCGTGCACAGCTTTGATCCACTGCAGCCGCTTGAGTGGCCCACACGCCTTGAGGCGGGCACGCTCAACGGCCATGGCATCGCTGGCCTTTCTGCCGGCCTCGACTTTATCGAGGCCCAGGGCGGGGTGGAGACGATTGCTGCCCACGAGTGTGCGCTCGCCGATCGCTTCCTTGCCGGCGTGCGCGAAATCCCGGAGATTAAGCTCTACGGTGCCTTTGACCAGCCCGTGCGCTCGGCGATCGTCTCACTCAACGTGGGCGATATCGACTCTGCCGAGATCTCGGACGCGCTCATGCAAGGGTGGGGGATTGCGACGCGCCCCGGTGCCCATTGCGCTCCGCTCATGCACCGCGCGTTAGGTACCGAGCGCCAGGGCGTCGTCCGCTTCTCGTTTGGGTATTTCAACACGACCGAAGAAGTCGACACGGCTATCGATGCTCTGCGCAATTTAGCCTGCTAAAGCTGCTGGACCGTTTATACTTGCGGGACGGGTATTTTGCCCGTCCCGTTTTTGTTTCGACCCGAAAGGTGTGCCTATGGCTTCATCCGCCCCGCGCGGCCTGCGTTCCGACCATGTCGTTACCGTCGGCATTGCGCTGTTCTCGATGCTCTTTGGCGCCGGTAACCTCATTATTCCGCCGCTGCTGGCGCTGCAGGCAGGTTCTGCCACGCCGGTTGCCATGATCGGCTTTTTGATTGCCGCTATCGGTCTGCCCGTTATGGGATTTATCGCCGTCGCGCTCGCTGGCACGGCCCGAGAGCTGGCCGGGCGTGTGCATCCTAAGTTTGGCGAATTCTTCGTTGCGGCGGTCTACCTGGCCATCGGTCCGTGCCTGGCCATTCCGCGCACAAGCTCTACGGCGTTCGAAATGCTGGTGCCGCTGCTACCCGAGGGCGTTTCGCTCGGCACGGCACGTCTGGTGTTTGCCATCGGGTTCTTCGTCGTCGCGTTTGCGCTCACGCTGCGTCCAGGCGTCATCACGCGCGTGCTCGGCCGCATTACGGGCCCTGCGCTCATTGCACTCATCGTGCTGGTCGTGGGTGCTGCCGTGATCTCGCCGCTGGGACCGGCTGCCGCGCCGCAGGCCCCCTACAATGCCGGTGCTGTCGTGCAGGGCTTTCTGACTGGCTATCAGACCATGGACCTGCTCGCGTCGCTCGCCTTTGGCATCATCATCGCCGAGACCATCCACGAGTTGGGTGTTACCGATGACAAGCGCATGGCCTTCGAGATCTCGCGTTCCGGTGTGATCGCCGGCGTGCTCATGGCTATCATCTACTGCGGCTTGGGTCTTGCCGGTATGCAGCTCGGCACCGTGATGCCCGACGCTACCAACGGCGCCGCCATCCTCGCCCGTTCGGCCTCCATGCATTTTGGGCTTGCCGGCACGGTCGTGGTCTTCGCCATCTTCTTCCTTGCCTGCATGAACGTGTGCATCGGCCTCATCAGCTGCTGCTCGCGTTACTTCTGCGAGACGTATGTGGTCGAAGGGGGAGCGGAGGCCTCCGAGGAGGCCATGCGCCGTCCCTTTGCGGTTCTCGCCTTTGTGTTCGCAGCGTTTTCGTGCGTGCTCTCCAACGTGGGTCTCGACGTGATCCTCATGTTCTCGGTGCCTATGCTCAACGCCTTGTATCCCGTTGCCATCGTGCTGGTACTGATGGGCCTGGTGCACGGCTTTTGCGACGCTCATCCGCAGGTGTGGGTCTGGGTCGGCGGCGTGGTTGCCGTGCAGAGTGTGATCACCTCGGTCCGCGACGCGTTCTTTGCGGGTGCGTGGCTACCGTTTGATGTGCTGCCGCTGGCGGATATCGGTGCCGTGTGGGCGCCGGTCGCCGTAGTTGCCTTTGTAATTGGTCTGCTCCATAATCGTTTTGTTGCACATTCGAGGAGCTAAGGCATCAATGCTTGCACAGGCGGGGAGTCTCCCCTATAATTTCCTTCGCTTTGGGACACGCAAGGTTTAGACCTTAGCTGCTCAACACCTTCGGGACGTGGCGCAGTTTGGTAGCGCGCCTGCTTTGGGAGCAGGATGTCGCAGGTTCAAATCCTGTCGTCCCGACCATATCTTGCGGGCGTAGTTCAATGGTAGAACCCCAGCCTTCCAAGCTGATGACGCGGGTTCGATTCCCGTCGCCCGCTCCATAAGAATTGTTTTAACGGCTTTGGGTTGCGTTGGGGGTCAGAGCGGTTTTCGTTTAAGCGCCGGGCGCCGGG
>CALLSU010000129.1:0-1219 GCA_938011935.1 uncultured Collinsella sp. | reverse complement strand
ATTATCGACACGCTGCTGCCGACGTTTCAGGTGGACTAGGCGCCCGTGCCTATAGCCGGCAATCGGAAACACCGATAGCCAGAGCTCCTGACAGTCTTTGTCTTATGGGCTAGACTGGCTTGGACAAGATCGATGAATGGGACAACCGCTTCCTGGCGTCGTTGTCCCATTTTTTATTATGCGTGCGGCCCTTGGTGGCCGGCGCGGTGGGCAGAGGTGTTTCGATGAGCCAAGAGATGATGGATAAAACCTGTCGCGAGTTTGCCGAGGCGCTGGCCGCGCGCGAGCCGGTTCCCGGCGGCGGTAGTGCGAGCGCCTTTGTGGGCGCGCTGGGCGCCTCGCTTTGCGGGATGGTCGCACGCTACGGGGCAACCAATCCCACGCTTGCCGATCGCGCAGACGATCTGACGCGTGCATTTGCCCAGGCGGATGAGTTGGCGCAGGAACTTGTGGGTCTGGTCGCCGAGGACGTTCGTGCGTACGGCCAGGTGTCTGCGGCATACGGTATTCCGCGCGAGGACCCGACGCGTCCGGCCGCGATTCAGGATGCGTTGCACGTGGCAGCCATGCCGCCATATCGGATCATGGATGCCTGCGGGCGCGCGCTGGCGCTGCTCGAGGACATGGCGGACAAGGGCTCCCGACAGCTGCTGTCCGACGTGGCCTGCGGCGCCGTGTTCTGCCGCGCCGCCATGCAGGGCGCGAGCTTGACGCTCTTTGCGAACACCACGTCTATGAAAGACCGGGCGCGCGCCGAGGAGCTCGAGACGGCGTGCGATGAACTGCTGGATACGTGGCTGCCGCGCGCCGATGCGCTGGCGCGCCGCGCCGCCGACGCCGCAAGGAAGAGGGGATAGCCATGGCTGAGTTGTTGAAGGGCGCTCCCGTTGCCCGTGCTTTGACCGAGGAGCTCGCTGCTCGCTGCGCAGCTTTGCGTGAGCGCGGCGTTGTTCCGACGCTGGCCATCGTGCGCGTGGGCGAGCGCGAGGATGACCTGTCCTACGAGCGCGGCGCCCTCAAGCGCTGCGAGAAGGTGGGCATCGAAGCTCGTCGCGTTTTGCTTCCTGCCGATGTTTCGCAGGACGAGTTGCTGGCGGCTATTGAGGACATCAATGCCGACCCCGCTGTTCATGGCTGCCTGATGTTTCGCCCACTGCCCGCTGGGCTTGACGAGGATGCAGTTGCCGCGGCACTCGATCCCGCCAAGGATGTTGACTCC
>CALLSU010000128.1:0-10797 GCA_938011935.1 uncultured Collinsella sp. | reverse complement strand
GCCAGAGCATGGGGGGCACGCCCGGTCCCGTTCCGAACCCGGAAGCTAAGCCCCATCGCGCCGAGAGTACTGCGGGGTCAGCCCGTGGGAGGCCAGGGCGCCGCTGACCGGTGGACGGCACCGAGCCGTACGCTTGAACTGAGAAGGGGGAGGCCTCGCGGCCTCCCCCTTTTTGCGTTTACGGGGCGTAAATGACTCTATTACACCAGACGATCTTATCGTTTTTGGTATTGAGCCTTTATTTAAAGAAGATAAATCGAATAACAAGGGCAACTGCTATGACCGCAATGATCAAAAGCAGGATTGTCAGTCGATGCTGCTTGCGTCGTTTACTTGTCGAAACGAAGATTGATTTTCCCTGTTTTGGCGTTTCGAGATAGCGAGCCGAATGCGTCAAGGTTTGCTTTGGTCGAGGACCTCTTTGTCGATGAGTGGCGGATGCTTTCATCGGCTCATCACTAGCTGCGCTGTTTTTAGATAATGGTGCGTCTTTCAGATATACAGGGTCTCCCGAGGCGACGCCCATATGTTTACGTCCCGTTTGGGCATCCTCGAGCGTTTGATATCGATTTCTCGTCACATACTCGGGCTCCGGATCATTAATGGGCTCTTGCGAGATGTGGGGGCGATGGAACCGCGGCGGCTGCGTGGAAGTATCTTCCCCCTGCGTCGGCATAAACATTTTGTTCTGGTTTTGGTCGTCCATGATGCCCTTTAGCTCGTTACCAACAACGTGTACGCGCTCATTGTAAGCCCCTTGCTATTTGTAGCTGTGAACATACTTGTTATTTAAGCTCTGGTTCAAAGAACCTTAACCTTATTAAAACCTGAGTCAAACACACTTAGATATGCTTATAGTACTAGACTCAAAAAACTTTATAGTCGATGTATATATGAGCACTGGGTGGGCATATATAAGAGCGTCAAAAGAAGTCCCAGTCACCTAGAAGATGACTCGGCAGTCCTTAAAAGGAGTGGTAAACATGGCAAGCATGGTTCCTTATCGTTCGGTTTTTGGCGTTCGTCCTTCTGCTAGCTCGCTGTTCGATCTGTTTGATGATATGACTGACCTTGCAAACAACTCGATTGCTTCCAAGGCGTTTCCCGTTGACGTTGAGGATAAGGGCGACGGCTATGAGGTCAAGGCTTATCTGACCGGCGTCGCCAAGGACGATATCGATGTCGAGCTTAACGAGGGTCGTCTGTCCATTAGCGTGAATGTCGAGGAAGACGAGGAGAACGAGGGCAAGAACTTCCTGCAGAAGGAGTTCAGCTCGTACAGCGCGACGCGTGGCGTGTATCTAAAGGACGCTTCGAGCGAGGGCCTCTCGGCTAAGTACGCTGACGGCATCCTGACCGTTACGGTCCCCAAGATCGTCGAGAAGAAGAACGTTACGAAGATCTCCATCGACTAACTTCGTTGGTGTTCTGCGCTATTAAAAGACAGCAAAAGGGGCTGGGAAGCGATTCTCGGCCCCTTTTGCTGTCTAGGACAGTCTATTGAATGGTTACTGGCCGATGCTGGCTTGCGGGGCGTATCGAGAGTTTTCGCGATCCTTGGAGAAGGGTTGCGGAGCTGCCGACCTCGTCATCCAGGGTTGCGGTCAGAGCTTTGGCATAGCTTTTGACGGTAAGGCTCGGACGATTGTTATCTTGGCTGATATGCATGGCAATGAGCTGTTCGGTGCGTTCGGTAACAAGTTCGCGCGCGGCTTCGGCGGCTTGGCCATTGGAGAGGTGTCCCCTTGCAGACAGGATGCGCTCCTGAAGAAAGCGGGGATATTCTCCCTCGCGCAGCATGGTCACATCGTGGTTGCTTTCGAGTGCGAGGACTCGACAATCTTCGAGGGTGTTCATGGCTTGGCTCGATAGCTCTCCGGTGTCGGTGGCAAAACCGATGGAATCATCGAGGGTGTCGAATCGATAGCCGACTGGATTGATGACATCGTGTGACGTTGAGTAGGTTTGCACGTGGATGCCGGCAATGGATAGGGTGTCACCGGGATCGAATTCCTCGACAGGCAGATGAGAAAGATTTTCTTTGTTCGAAAGAGTGCCCCTGCTGGCAAAGAGGGGGCCGTGCCAGTGCTTGCACCAGACATCGAGGCCCTTGATGTGATCGCCATGCTCATGAGTAATGAGAAGAGCCGAGACGTTGTCTGTCGAGAGCCCCAGTTCTGCCATGCGCTTTAATGTCTCGCGGCGAGACAGTCCGTCATCGACCATAATGAGCCCCTGCGGGCCCTCGATGAGTGCGCAGTTGCCTTTAGAGCCACTGCCGAGGATATGAAGGTGCAGGCAAGACATAAGATTCCAAAGGATACAATGGGTGCGGACGAATAGAGGAGGAAGCGAATGCCAACGGTATCACAGCATTACGGACACCATGCCGTGCCTGGGGCAGTCGATGAGACCCGGACGAGGCAGCAGGCAGCTCCTGTCGTGCTCATGGTATCAGGCGGCGCGGACTCGACGGCACTGCTTCTTATGGCGTGCACATCAAAGCTGGATATCCAAGACGGACGCGGTGTTGCCCCCATTGCTCGCGAGCGCCTGCATGTGCTGCATGTAAACCATCATCTGCGCGGCAAGGCGTCCGATGGCGACGAGGCCTTTGTGCGTGAGCTTTGCGCGAAATATGGTTTACCGCTGTGCGTGGAGCACGCTTATTTTGATGGGGAGTCGGGCAATATTGAGGCCGCAGCCCGCGAGGTGCGCTATGCCGCGGCGCGGAGGTATGTTCGCGAGCTCTGCGCCCAGACGGGGGCACCGCGAACGGCGGCTCGTATCTGCACCGCGCACACGTCTTCGGATCGCGCGGAAACGTTTTTGATGAACGCGATTAAGGGTTCGGGGCCCGCTGGCCTATCGAGCATTCCTCGCCGGAGGAATATCGTGGTGCGTCCCTTGCTCGACCTAACTCATGGCGAGCTCGTGGGCTATCTACAGGTACATGGTCAGCCGTGGCGTGAAGACGAGAGCAATGAGGATATCTCGTATCTGCGAAACTACGTGCGCCATCGAGTGATGCCGGTGGTGGCGCAGCGCAACGCGAGCGTCTGCAAGACGATTGGCGCCGCCTGCGAGATCTTAGGCGATGAGGACGCGTTTTTGTCTCAGCTTTCGGCACAGGCGTTTCGAAGCTGCCTGCGTAAGGAGGCGGCGGGCGCGCTGGTGCTCGATGCCAGGCGCCTTGCTGCGGCCGAGGTGGTAATCGCGCGGCGCATCGTGCGACTGGCGATTAAGCGCATCGATCCGGACGCTCGTCCAGAGATGCGACATGTGGAGCGAGTCCTTTCCTGCGTTGCCGAGGGCGCCGGCTCGGTCACGCTTCCGGCGGGGATTGACGCACGCATTGAGTTTGGCATGCTGGCGTTCAAGGCGCCGGCGGCTCGCGAGGGCCTGGTCGCGGACTGGGTTACCGTACCCGGTCGTTTGCCGTTGGGCGGGGGACGTATGCTGGTCACAGAACCGATGGCCGTTGAGCCGGGATGCGATATCGTGCGCCGCGCCCGTGAGCTTGCAGCTGCCGGGGAAGTGACAGCTTTGGTAGACGCGGCTGCCCTGGGTTTTGCCGACAGCGATAGTGAGCGGATCCTGGCGGGCTCGCGTGGCGAGATCCCTGCCGAGGCGCGATTGGCGCGCCTGTGGGTGGACGGTCCTGCACCGGGAGACGTGATGTGCCCGTTAGGGATGAGTGGTCGAAGCAAGAAAGTATCCGACTTGCTAGGTGAGGCTCGCATTCCCGTTTCCGAGCGCGCCGGCGTGCCCATGGTGAGGACGGCGCCGGGGGGTGCCGTGGTGTGGGTCGCCGGAGTTCGCGCGGACGAGCGTTTTAAGTGCACGGCTGCAACGCGCGTGGCATATCTGCTCCGCGTGGTCGATGCGGAATAGCGTCCCACGCCTGCTATTCTGTGCGACGTTGACGGTATTCCCGCGCTGATGGCGCACGGGCTGGTAAATTTACCCCGTGCGCTGCTAGAATGTGTAGTTCGCGTCCATACGGCGGTGTGTGGGCGATAAGCACAAGAAAGGGTTGTCATGGCTTCTCAACATCCGGATATCGAGAAGGTTCTGTTCACGCAGGAGGATATCGACGGTATCGTCTCTCGCCTGGGCGAGGAGATCACTCGCGACTACGCGGGTAAGGATCTGGTGCTGATTGCGGTCCTGCGCGGCGCCGTGGTCTTTATGGGCGACCTGATGCGTAAGATCGAGCTGCCGACCAACATCGATTTCATGGCTGTTTCGAGCTATGGCGACGGTGTGAAGTCCTCGGGTATCGTGCGTATCATTAAGGACCTGGATATCGACATCCGCGGTCGCGACGTGCTGATCGTCGAGGACATTCTGGACTCGGGCCTGACGCTCAAGTATCTGATGAAGAACCTCGAGAGCCGCAAGCCCGCTTCTCTGGAGGTCGCCGCCTTCCTGTGGAAGGACGTTGAGGACCGCGTCTCGGCCATCACGCCCAAGTATGTTGGAACCCATTGCCCCGATGCCTTTGTGGTGGGCTACGGCCTCGACTATGCCGAGCGCTATCGTAACCTTCCGTATCTGGGCATTTTGAAACCGGAGGTTTATTCGTAAGATGCCCGACGACCGTAACGATAACAATTCCCAGACTCCCCGGGACCCAAAGATCCCGGGGATGCCCGGAGGCAAGAAGCCCACGCGTACGGGCTGGCTGTATTTTATTTTGGCTTGCGCGCTTCTGGGCTACGCCTTCTTTAACATGGGCTCCGGCTTTGCCAATTCCAGCAATACCGTTAAGCTCGCGACGAGCGAGATGGTGAGCGCCATCAAGCAGGATCGCGTCGAAGATCTGACCTATACGGTTCAAGACGGAAGCGTGACGGGTCATTACTGGAAGACGAAGAAGGACAAGGGCGATACGAGCGAGCTCAAGAGCTTCTCTTCGACCTATGTCGGCTCCGATTCGCTTGCCGAGCTCATGGCGGAGCACCCCGATACCAAGTACATCGTCAACACCAACGATCCCGATTTTTGGGGCGACTTGGCGATGAGTGTGCTTCCGACGATCGCCCTTATCGCCATCATGTTCTACTTTATGCGCCAGATGATGGGCGCCAACAACAGGAACATGCAGTTTGGCAAGACCAACGCCAAGACCAACGAGGCCACACGCCCCAAGGTCAAGTTTGAAGACGTTGCCGGCGTGGACGAGGCAGTCGAGGAGCTCGAGGAGATCCGTGACTTTTTGAGCGATCCGGATCGCTATCGCAAGCTGGGCGCCAAGATCCCACGTGGCGTGTTGCTGGTTGGCCCTCCGGGCACCGGTAAAACGCTGCTGGCCAAGGCTGTTGCCGGCGAGGCGGGCGTGCCGTTCTTTAGCATCTCGGGTTCCGACTTTGTCGAGATGTTCGTAGGTGTCGGCGCCAGCCGTGTGCGTGACCTCTTTAAGGAGGCCAAGTCCCAGGCCCCGTCGATCATCTTCATCGATGAGATCGATGCCGTGGGACGTCAGCGCGGAGCTGGCTTGGGCGGCGGTCACGACGAGCGCGAGCAGACGCTCAACCAGCTGCTGGTCGAGATGGACGGCTTTGAGGAAAGCGAGTCGGTCATCCTGATCGCTGCGACCAACCGTCCTGACATCCTGGATCCGGCATTGCTGCGTCCCGGCCGTTTTGACCGTCAGGTTACGGTCGACCGTCCGGATGTGAAGGGCCGCGAGCAGATCTTGCGCGTGCATGCCGAGAACAATCCGATGGACGAGGACGTTAAGTTTGAGAAGCTCGCCCAGATGACCGTTGGCTTTACTGGTGCCGATTTGGCGAACCTGCTCAACGAGTCTGCGCTGCTGGCCGCTCGCCGCCATCGTTCCGTGATCTCGATGGACGAGGTCGAGGAGTCGATGGAGCGCGTGATTGCCGGACCGCAACGCAAGGGTCGCGTGATGACCGAGGCCGAGCGCACCACGATTGCCTACCACGAGAGCGGTCACGCCCTGGTGGGCCACATCCTGGAGCACTCCGATCCGGTTCACAAGATCTCGATCGTCAGCCGCGGTCAGGCTCTGGGCTACACGCTGCAGCTTCCGCAGGAGGACCACTTCCTCAAGACTAAGAACGAGATGCTCGACGAGCTCGCCGTGTTCTTGGGCGGTCGCGTTGCCGAGGAGCTTATGTGCGATGACATCACGTCGGGCGCGAGCAACGATCTGGAGCGTGCGACCAAGATGGCGCGCGAGATGGTTACGCGTCTGGGCATGAGCGAGGAGCTGGGCACGCAAGTGTTTGGCGAGGCGCAGCATCAGGTGTTCCTTGGTCGAGATTACGCCGATCACCAGGATTACTCCGAGGAGACGGCACGCCGCATCGATATCGAGGTTCAGCGCATCATGCGCGAAGCCCATCGTCGTGCGGTCGAGATTTTGGATGCCCGTCGCGATCAGCTCGATCTGATGGCGAAGGTGCTGCTTGAGCGCGAGACCGTCGAAGGCGACGCCGTGAACGCCCTGCTCGACAACGAGTGGAATGCCTACCTTGAGCGCGAGGGCGATATCCTGGCGGCCAAGGAGGAGCGCAATGCCAAGGCGGCCGGCATGCCGACCAAGAAGCGCGCGCCTCGCATGAGCGAGGAGGAGCTGGCGGCCGATGCCGCGGCATTTGCGCAGGCGGCCATGCAGGAGGATGCCGAAGCCGCATCCGATGATGCCAGCGATGACTGTGCCGTCAATGCCGGTGCCGACACCGACGCCGACAAATAGTTCTTGTAGCGAAAGCCTCCGCGGGGAAACCTGTGGAGGCTTTTCTTTTGAGCGATATGTTGATTGGGGACAGACTTAAATGAGCGTTTTCACGCATTTAAGTCTGTCCCCAATCAACATTGCTGCGGCGCTTTGCTCGACTAAAGCGTACAATAGCGCCTATGCGAAAGGGGAACAGATGATCAACGAAACCATGTATGCTCGCGGTGCGGAGAGCTCCATCATCCGTGAGATTTTTAGCTATGGCCTTGAGCGCAAGGCGCAAATCGGCGCGGAAAACGTGTTCGATTTCTCGCTGGGCAACCCGAGCGTTCCTGCTCCCGCTGCCGTCGCGGAGTCCATCAAAAAGGCGCTTGAACTGCCGAGTGACCAGCTGCACGGTTATACGCCCGCTCCGGGCCTGCCGCAGTGCCGTACCGCCGTCGCCGACTCGCTCAACCGTCGCTTTGGCACGAGCTATGAAGGCAAGGACGTCTTTATGACGGTGGGTGCGGCGGCTTCGCTCACCTGCACGCTCAATGCCGTTACGAACCCGGGTGACGAGGTCATTGTTATCGCCCCGTACTTCCCGGAGTATCGCGTGTGGATTGAGAAGGCCGGCTGTATGTGTGTCGAGGCGCTCGCCGATGAAGATACGTTCCAGCTGAGCGTGGATAACGTGCTCAAGGCGATTACCGATAAGACCGCTGCCGTCATTATCGACTCACCCAACAATCCGACCGGTGCCGTATATACACGCGACACGCTGACGCGACTGGCCAATGTTCTGCGCGAGGCCAACGCTCAGCGCGATCCCGAGAATCCGATTATGCTCATCTCTGATGAGCCGTATCGCGAGATTGTCTATGGCGCCGAGGTGCCTTGGGTGCCTTCGATCTACGAGCACACCATCGTGTGCTACTCGTATTCCAAGTCGCTTTCGCTACCGGGCGAGCGCGTCGGGTGGATCCTGGTTCCCAATACGAATCCTCAGGCAGCTCGTCTAGTGCCCGCCGTTGCCGGTGCCGCCCGTACGCTGGGCTTCGTGTGTGCACCGGCGCTCTTCCAGCGCGTGATCATCGATTGCATCGATGAGCCGAGTGATGTCGAGGCCTATGCGCGCAACCGCACCGCGCTTACCGACGCACTAGCGGAGTACGGCTACACCTATGTTGAGCCGGATGGCGCGTTCTACCTGTGGGTGAAAGCGCTGGAGCCCGATGCAAACGCCTTCTGCGAGCGCGCAAAGAAGTATGAGCTGCTCGCGGTGCCTTCGGATAGCTTTGGCATGCCGGGCTGGTTCCGCCTGGGCTACTGCGTGAGCTATGAGACCATCGTCAACTCGCTGCCTGCCTGGAAGCAGCTGGCCGACGAATATCGTCGAAAGTAAAGCGCTCTGCTTACAATGTTTTACGTGAAACGGGGTTTGGTTTTAAGCCAGACCCCGTTGTCTATGCCGTTGTGTGATTGGGATGAAGCAGTTTTACGACTGCCGAAAGCTATGCGTACAATGAATATACGCGACGGCCATACTGGACAAGGAGACCCGATGCCCTACCTTCTTTCTTGTGATATTCATACTCATACGATGTTTTCTGCGCATGCATATTCGACCATTGAGGAGAATGTGTACTGGGCGGCAGAGCGTGGCCTGCAGGTGCTCGGATCTGCCGACCATCTGAGCTCTATGGTTACGGCTTGCCCCAATGACCTGCGCAGTTATCAGTTCTTTATCAACCAGGATATCTGGCCGCGCATTTGGAGCGGCGTGCTGGTGCTGCGTGGTGCCGAGGCCGATATCGTTTCGCTGGACGGAAGCCTGTTTGGCGAGGATACTCCTGTCACGCTTGATATCGCCGGTGATTCGTATAGTCGTGAGCATTCGCTGTTCGATTTGGTGACTCGTAATTTGGATTATTTGGTGGCAAGCGTGCATAACCCGCAGTTTGCCGAAGGCGCGACGCTCGCCCAGACGACCCAGATGTACATCAATGCCCTGGATCACCCCAAGGTGTTCATGCTGGGGCATACGGGGCGCTCGGGCGTGCCGTATGATATCGATGAGGTACTGCTGGCGGCCAAGGCCAAGCACAAGATTATCGAGATCAATAACCATAGTCTTGAGCATGGCAACGATGCTGAGCATTGGGACGTGTGCCGCAAGATCGCCGAGCGCTGCGCCGAGTTGGGCGTGGGTATTGGCGTGTCGACCGATGCGCACATTGGCATGGCAATTGGCAAGCTCGACCATGCCCGCAAGATGCTCGACGAGATTCACTTCCCACTGGACCTGATTGTGACGCGCGATCGCGAGACGCTGCTGCGCGAGATGGCGGCAGCCGGCGTCTGCGACTTGCGCAAGGGTATGTAGCGGCGTTCATAAACCAAGTGAGGGGGGCGGTCCAGACGGGCCGCCCCCCTCTTGTCCCAAAAATCTACCGGGGTGGATTAGCGGCGCTCGAGGACCGCGACAGTCTCGGTGTGGTCGGTATGAGGGAACATGTCGACCGGCGTGATCTTGAGCAGGCGATAGCCTCTGTCGAGGAGCTGGTGTAGGTCGCGCTCTTGGGTCACGGGATTGCAGCTGATATAGGTGATGCGGCGCGGCTTAAGAGCGCAGGCGGCCTCAAGAAACTCGGGCGTGGAGCCGGCGCGCGGCGGGTCGATGGAGAGAACGTCGACGCGTTCGTTGTTGTCGGCGGCATCCAGGATGTAATCGGTCGCATCGTCGGCCATAAACCAGGCGCTGCGGGTGAGGCCGTTGAGCTCGGCATTGCGACGTGCGTCGGCAATGCCCGCCGGGTTGCGCTCCACGCCGAGCAGCATAATGCCGACACCCCTGTCCTGGGCATCTTTCGCGGCGCACAGACCGATGGTGCCGCTGCCACAGTAAGCGTCCATAAGAACGTCACCCTGCTGCAGGTCCATGCCGTCAATCGCGAGCTGATAGAGCAGCTCGGTCTGCTGCGGATTGGTCTGATAGAACGCGGTAGGGGAGATATCGAATTCGCAACCGAGCAGCTGGTCGCGCATGCACTCGGCGCCATAGACGATACGAGTCTCCTCACCCAAGATGGCGTTACCGGGACGGCCATTGATATTTTGGGCAACGGTGACGATATGCGAATCGAGCGCCGCGACGGCCTCAAAGAACTCCTGCGCATGCGGCAAGTCACGCTGGGCGGTCACAAGGGTGACCATGACTTGGTCGGTGCGCCAGCCACAGCGAACGACGGCATAGCGAAGCAAGCCCAAGTGCTTATCTTCGTTAAAGGCGGGAATGTGCAGACGTTCGGCCTCGCGCGCGATGCCGTTGAGAATCTGACGAGCGCCCGGCGCCTCGACAGGACACTCGGGTACGGCAACGATCTTGTGCGTGCCACGCTCAAAGAAACCGCAACGGACAGTGCCCTCCTTACCGGGAGCAAAGGGAGTGGCAGCCTTATGACGAAAGCCACGCGGCGCAGGATACTTGCCCGGGTCGCCCAAGGTGACGCCCATACCGCGAATGGGGTCGACGCTAATACCCTCGCGCTCGCAAAGAGCAGCAAAAAGCTCCTCCATAGCAGCCTGCTTAGCTGCCAACTGCTTTTTATAAGGACGATTGAGCGCCGTGCACCCACCGCAAGCTTTCATGATGGAACAAGGAGACTTGGGGTCCACAGCCTTACGCGCAGACGAAACCGAATCATTATGCGGGCGCTTGGAACGAGTCCGAGGCGCTTTGTCCCCGCCTCGGCGAGAGTCAGAACGCTTGGTCTTAGCCCTGTTCTTGGTCGATTTGCTTTTTGCAGCTTTAGAAGACTTGGATTTCGTAGAAGATTTCTCCTTCTTCGACCCCTCAGCCGCCTCCACCAAAGCACGACGAGCCCTACGTTCCGCACGAGATTCTGCCATCAATAACTCCACTAATTCATGAATTAAAGCTGCAAGTATTGTACCGTGCCAAGCCAGCAGACGATATACAAGCGGTTTAATCGTGTCAGTGATAAGTCCAACGACGTTTGCCCGGCGTGGGCGGGGAGCGGCGCGTAATTAAGTTTCCTGCTCTACAGTCCTGCGCAAGACGGAAAGCACATTAAGTGCTT
>CALLSU010000127.1:0-1728 GCA_938011935.1 uncultured Collinsella sp. | reverse complement strand
CTACTACGGAACCGACGCCCGTGCCGCCGAGCTTCTATGCGGAGCCTTAGCCGCCATCGCCGCGCCGCGTCTGCGCGAGATGCTGAGCGGTGACATCCATATCCCCGGCGCCAACAAGGGCATCTCAAAGGTCAACGCGATTTCTATCGCGTGGCTCGTTGCCGTTATAGCCGGCGCACTCATGCTGACCGGAGAGAGCGCTTGGCTCTACCGCGGCGGCTTTTTGCTGTTTGCCCTCGCCACCGGACTCCTCATCATCTGCGTGCAGAATACGGAGTGCATCGTGCGTCGTCTGTTGTCGGTCAAGCCGCTCGTCTGGCTGGGCCAGCGCTCGTTCTCGGTTTATCTGGTGCACTATCCCCTACTGCTTCTTATGAACCCCGCAACCCGCACTACCCGCATCGCCTGGTGGGAGCAGGTATTACAGCTTGTACTGATTCTTGCGGTAGCCGAGGTTTTCTATCGCCTCGTCGAACGCCCTTGGTCCCACAAGCCGGCCCAACAGGACAGCACGGCAAGAAAACACGTCCTCGCGCCCGCCATGGTGCTCCCCGCGCTTGGCGCCGCATGCGTCGCCGCACTTGCCTTCGCGCCACTTGACTGGGCAGGCATCGCCACCGCCCGCGCCGAGCAGCTCCGTCCCGAGCTTGCCCAGAACGCGACCTCGTCCCAGGACAACGGAGTCAACGACAAGGGCGCCGAGCCCGCATCCGGTAAAGATTCCCAGCCCAACGACACCGCATCCGATGACGCCACCAAGCAAAAACCCAAAGAAGGGCCTATCGCCGAAAAGGTCCCCAAGAACTTGGACTGGAAGAGCTTTACCTACGACGAGGCGACCGGGACCTGCGACGCCCGCGTGCTCATGATCGGCGACTCGGTCACTGCGGGCGCACAGTCCGGCATTCAGGCGGCGCTTCCCAACGCGTACATCGACGGCGTGGTGAGCCGCCAGTTCTATACCTTCCAGGATGTCTATGCACAGGACAGTGCCAACTACGATCCAAGCGTGGTCATCTGCGCGCTTGGCACCAACGGCCTCATCCGCGACTCCCAGCAGGTGCAGGACGTGATTAATGCCGTGGGCGGAAAGCCCATCTACTTTGTGACCGTGCGCGTGCCGCTCGAGCTGCAGGACCGCAATAACCAGATGATTCGTGACGTCTGCGCCCAAAACGACAACGCCGGCGTCATCGACTGGAACGGTTCCTCAGAGGGCCACAGCGAATACCTTGTCGACGACGGCACACACCTCACCCAGGCGGGAATCGACACCTACGCTGCTCTCATACGCCAAGCCATCTGCGGGCACTAGGCAACGCAAAATCGGCGCTTGCGCGGTGCCCACGTCACGCCCATACATCACACCCGACGTTTTGCTACGCCCCCACTCGCGGGTTAGAATGGTTAACTGTTTGGAAATAATCCGTACAACCGTTATGGGAGGATACGTGAACCGCACCAAAATCGCGCAGCTCTATGCCGATGCCGAGTCGCTCGGTGGCCAGACCGTCACCGTTGCCGGCTGGGTCAAGTCCGTCCGCGACATGAAGAACTTTGGCTTCGTTACACTCAACGACGGCAGCTGCTTCCGCGACCTGCAGGTCGTCATGAACCGCGAGGCGCTCGACAACTACGACGAGATCGCCCACCAAAACGTCTCAGCCGCACTCATCTGCACCGGCACCGTCAAGCTGACCCCCGATGCGCCCCAGCCCTTCGAGCTTT
>CALLSU010000126.1:0-1070 GCA_938011935.1 uncultured Collinsella sp. | reverse complement strand
AGGCGCTGTCTGGATGCGCGTGAGGGCATCGGCCGGTGCAACATTTCCATCTGCCACGTCACTTAGCAAGTGCTCAAGATCGCGTTTGTCCATATAAGTTCCCTTCGACGCTTAAGAGTTTAGCACGCGAAAGGTTATTTCCGAACATTAGAGCAAAATTGTTCGGAAATCTGACATGTCAGATTGGATAAAGTTGTGAGGCTACTCGCTAGTCGCGCAGAATGATATCCATCGCGAGCATCAGGTTGCGCTCGTCGATGGCAAATGGGGCCGCCTCGCGCGTCTTGGGCTTGGCACAAAACGCGATGCCGGTGCCCGCGGCCTGGATCATGGGGATGTCGTTGGCGCCGTCGCCGATCGCGACCGTGTGGGCCATGTCGACGCCGCACTCAACTGCCCAGTCCAGCAGCTGGATGAGCTTGGACTCCTTGGTCACAATGTCGGCAGCCAACTTACCGGCGAGCTTGCCGTCCACGACCTCCAGGCGGTTGGCCAGGCAAAAATCGATGCCCGCGGCGGCCACGATCTTGTCGGCGACCTCGTGGAAGCCGCCGCTCACCACGCCGACCTTCCAGCCCTTGCTGTGTGCCGAGCGCACAAGCTCCAGAGCGCCGGGGGTAAACGTCACGCGCTCAAAAGTGCGCTCGAACACGCTCTCGTCCAGGCCGGCAAGCAGCCCCACGCGTTCCTCGAGCGCTTGCTTAAAGTCCAGCTCGCCGCGCATAGCGCGTTCGGTGATCCGCGCAACTTGCTCGCCCACGCCGGCCTCCTCGCCCAAAAGATCGATGACCTCCTGGTTGATGAGCGTGGAGTCGATATCCATAACGATGAGGCGTGCAGTCATGACGGGCCTTTCCAAGTGCTGTTTTATTGGGGCATATTGTCGCACGTGACGAGCGCGGGCGGGTGCCACGGTGCGGCAATTGTTTCGTCTCCGTCAAGTCTTTGGGCAGGAGCTACTTTTCCGCGGCACATCGACACAGGTGCGATAAGATAGAACGCCATGTCTGGCTGCGCGGTTTACGCAGGCTGGGCAAATCTGTACGACGCCGCCCGGAACGACACGGGGC
>CALLSU010000125.1:0-5083 GCA_938011935.1 uncultured Collinsella sp. | reverse complement strand
GAGGTCTACCTGCGCTACCCGCGCTCTCCCTTTGCCGACCAGTCCGGCGACGCCGGCTTCACCCGCACGCCGAGCGACGATGCGTGCGCTTACACCTGGGATCTCGCGCTCACCAAGCGCGGCAGCGACGGCGACAA
Organism: uncultured Collinsella sp.; assembly: GCA_938011935.1. Taxonomy (GTDB): domain Bacteria; phylum Actinomycetota; class Coriobacteriia; order Coriobacteriales; family Coriobacteriaceae; genus Collinsella. Next base: position 4,946 of record CALLSU010000125.1, on the reverse strand, counting down.
GCCGCTGCCCGGGGCGGTTCTGAGCATCGCCGACGACCGCGGCCGCACGCTGGCGGCCGACGGCACGTGGGATGCGGAGGGCAAGGCCACCATCACCACGGGCGAGGACGGCCGCGTGACCGTCTCGGGCGTGGACTCGGGCAAGCTGGAGGTCCGCGAGCTCAAGGCGCCCAAGGGCTACACCGCCTTTGAGGGCACGCGCTCCGTGACGGTCAAGGCCGAGGGCCTGGACGTCGACCAGGTGGCCGCCGCCAAGCCCAAACTCACCATCACGGCCGAGTCGCCCCTGCGCGCCGACAGCGCGGACGGGTCGACGGGCAGCCTGGAGGCGTCGCTCATCAACACGCCCACCGGCACACCCCCTAGCATTACCACCGGAGGCTTTATGCCCTCGACTGGCGATATGGCAATGTACGCCGCGGCCGCCGCAGCGGTCGCCGGAGCCGCGCTCATCGTGGTCGCGCTCCTGGTCAAGCGGGGAGGTGGCAGCCATAAAGAGTAGCTGGCAGCCCCACAGAGAGCGGGGCGAGACGTAGCGAAGTAGATGCTAAGACACAGACAGATGATGATCGATCGAATGAGTTACGAAGTAGAAAGCAGAGGAAAGAAGATGCACATGAACAAGAACATCGCACGCCTGGCAGTAACCGCCGGCCTCACGGCAGCGCTGAGCTTCAGCGGCGTCATGGCCCCGGTGACCATGGCGTTTGCTGAGGAGGCGACGGGCAGCATCACGATCAACCAGGTCAATGGTAACGAGACCACCAAGTTCAAGGCGTATCAGATCTTCAAGGCAACGGTGACCGACAAGACGGAGGGCAAGATTGCTCAGAACATCGAGTGGACTAACTCCGATCTTGGCAACGAAGTGATTCGTGCCATCGAGGGCTGGAGCGGCTACAATGCACCCAGTGTGACTAAACTTCCCACGAACCCCACGGCTCAGGATGTCGCCGAATTCCTTATGGCGAACGCGGGTGGTCCGAATGCGGGTTCAGCTGACGGAACTACTAAGGGGACGCGAGTCACTACTGATAATGTTCTCTACGCAGTCGCGAATGCCGTAAAGAATGAGACTCCGACCGCTTCTGGTATTCCAGCTGGACAGCCTTGGAATGCTACCACCGGATCTGGTTATTACTTGTTTGTGACCGACGAAAGTAGTCTGGGCACTGCCAAGAAGAACACCGGCACGTCTCCGATTTTCGCCCTCGTGGGCGGCGAAGCCGTGACTGTAACTGAGAAGACCAGCATCCCCACTGTCGACAAGCAGATTCTTGCTGCGACTTCTGATGATCCCACGAAGCTGACAACTGGTTGGGCTGGCGTTGCTAACTCTCAAATCGGACAGGAAGTGACCTACAAGCTTACCGGATCGGTCGCCGATAACTATGCCACCTACGATTCCTATGCATATAAGTTCACCGATGTGCTTTCCAGCGGCCTTGATTACGTTGACGGATCGGTAGAGGTGTATGCGCTGAACGGCACCACCTACACTAAAATTAATGAGAAGAATTATTCCGTGACGAATGCTGATGCCAGCAGCAGCAACACCCTCACGGTGGAATTCAAGGTCGGCGGCGGTGACAAGGGCCTCAAGGATGTCCAGGGCGTAGACGCCAACACACAGATTGTTGTCTTTTACAGGGCAAAGCTCAATAAGAATGCCGTTACCGGCAATGGTGACAGTGAGGGAAAGAAAGGCAATTACAACACTGTAAAGCTCGAATACTCCAACAACCCTTCTACCGAGGGGACAGGCACGTCTGTCGAGAGCGGCGCTGGAGATTTTACCTTCAAGCTCAATCTCAATAAGGTTGACCAAGGCACCGAAAAGGGCCTTGAGGGCGCTGAGTTTAGCATCCAGTCTGCTGATGAGGATACTTTGAATCAATATGTTGCTTCAAAAGATAGTTCAGACGGAACTGTCGTTGCTGGCCAACTTGTGAGCTTTAGCGGAGCGACTCTTCCGGACTACCTCAAGTTTGCTTCTAACGATAAGGGAAAGATTGAAGCAAAAGGCCTCGATGCCGGTAAATACACGGTGACTGAGATTAAGGCGCCAAACGACAAATATACCGTTGCTAATCCCTTCACCTTTACCATTAAGGCAGAGTATAAGAATAATGCGGCAGAACTTGAGAAGATTACGGTCAGTCCTTCTGAAAATGATAAGCTTCGTTCCGATGTCGCTCTCGGCACGCTCGACAACACTCCGGGCGACAACGAGCTAACCGCCAAGAATGGTACTGCTGCTAATGTCGGAACCGGTGAAATTAACATCACCGTCGGCAACACCAAGTCCGTTGGCCTCCCGCTGACCGGTCTCAACGGCGTGACCTTCACCTGGATCGCTGGTGGCGCGGTGCTGTGCATCGGCGTGGCGCACCTCATCCGCAGCCGTAAGCAGGCTGAGGAGTCCGAGCAGGAGTAACGCTCGCTCACCCATCCCTTTGGCAGGTGGGATGTGATGGCCATGAGACTTGCGGACACTTTTCACGTCCATTGACGTTCTTGCTTTGCCATTCTCTTTTCGGGGCAGACTCCGCACTGGAGTTTGCCCCGTTTTTTTGGATAACGCAGCCAGGTTCCATTGCCCGATGGATCGAGCGTATGACTATCGAACAGATGTTTGCAATTATTGCGTTTACCAGCTGTGGGTGCATAAACTCGCAGTAAAATGGCTTTGCGACGCATTCCGTGCGCGGGCGGCCGACGACTCGATCGGAGGTCCCCAAATGCTGAAATTCCTTAACGCGCTCGCCGCCCTCGCGGCGGTGGGCACGTTCGTCATCGCGTTTCTTGACTCGTATGAGGTTCGGTTTAAGGTCCGTAGGCGCACGCGCGGTGCGGACGGTAGAAGGCAGTTGCGCCGCAACAAGCGCAAATAAGAATGCCCGGGGTTAGAGGCCCGGGCATTTAACAACGTCGGAAACTGGTCGCCCGCGCTTTCGATCACTTACGCGGGGTGCGTCGTTTCCTACAGACATTGTATCCCGAATCGCCCAGCCGATTCGGGACATTTTGAAAACTCAAATGCTGACTTATCCTCGACTGGACGGTGCGGTCTAGCTGTGTTGTCGGGCGGGGGAGCCTGCTAATCGGCTATTATTTGTTTAGACAACTTGAGTTGAAGAGGAGTGACCGGCGATGGTGCAGGGCGCCAAACATATGAAGAGCAATAACGCCGCGGCCAACGGTGGCTCAAGCCCTCAGCCCAAACCTCAACCAAAGCCCAAGCGCCGTCGCAAGCGGCTGCCGCGCTGGGCCGACCGTCTCATCACCATCGTCATCATCCTTATCGGCGTGGGCCTTATGACCTGGCCGTGGATCTTGGACCGGCTCGAGGCCTCGGGCGTGTTCAACCAGATCAGCACCGTGTCCAGCACCGTGGACGCGCTGTCTACCGAGGAGCGCGAGCGCATCCTGCTCCAGGCTCGCTCCTTTAACGAGCAGCTTGCGGGCGAGGCCACCGAGCTTCCCGCCGATCAGATCGAGCCCTACGCTCAGCAGCTCATCTTTGACCGCGACCCCATGATGAGCTGGGTCGAGATCCCCTCCATCGACGTGAGCATGCCCATCTACCACGGCACGAGCGAGGAAGTCCTTATGGCGGGCGTCGGCCACCTGGAGGGCACGAGCCTGCCGGTGGGCGGCACCTCGACGCATTGCGTGCTTACCGCGCACTCGGGCATGCGCAACCTGAGCATGTTCGACGACATCCATTCGCTGGAGCCCGGCGACCTGGTGCTGCTACACACCATGAACAAGACGCTCGCCTACAAGATGGTGGACTCCGAGGTGGTGCTGCCCGAGGAGATGGAGTCGCTGACCATCGAGCCCGGCGCCGACAAGGTGACGCTCGTCACCTGCACGCCCTACGGCGTGAACGACCATCGCCTGCTGGTGCATTGCGTGCGCACCAAGTACAACAAGAAGGACGTTGACAAGCAAAAATCACTGGCCGGCCGCCACTGGGGTAAGCGCGAGTTTGCCGTGCTCATCGTGGTCGTAGCCATTGTGCTGTTGCTGCTGGACATCGTGATCCACGCGGTCCGCAAGCGCCGCAAAGCCAAGGCCTCGGCATAGGACATTCTCCAGAACCACCACAACGGGGACAGGCACCTTTGTGGTGGCCGGGGCTTCCAAACCATCACAACATTCGATGAAAATCGCGATTTTGACGAAAAGCGTCGAATGTTGTGATGGTCTTCGTTGTGTGCGGCGCGGTTCTCGTTGCGGGCGGGACGGTTTTCGCTATGCGCGATGTGGTTTTCGCTGCAGAACCGCCAGCCCGTCGCCCGCCAATCCACCGCTCTCATTACGTTTTCGCTGCATTTGGGTAAAGCACCTGCTCCAAGCGGCGTTGCCTTGTATACTAGAGCGGTTTATCTGTTATGCGGAAGGGAGCGCCTATGGCACTCAGCGAGAAAGACGTGCGCGGCATCGCCGAGTACGCAAAGATCGCACTGACCGATGACGAGCTCACCCAGATGACGTCCTACATGAACGACGCCGTCCAGATGCTCGAGCCCGTCCTGCAATATGACTTACCCGACGTGGAGCCCACGTTCCATCCTATCGGAAGCCTGTCCAACGTGATGGGCGATGACCTGCGCGAGCCCGAACGCGATCTGCCGCTCGACGTCGCGCTGGAAAACGCCGGCAGCGCGCGCGACCGCTACTTCCGCGTGCCGTCCATTTTGGGAGAGGGGGAGAGCGAATAATGGCGCAGAGCTTCGATTCCCTTACCGCCGCCCAGATCGCCGCGGGCGTTGCCGCCGGCGACTTTACCGCTACCGAGGTGGCCCAGGCCTCCCTTGCCGCCATCGAGGCGCGCGAGGGCGGGGTCCAGGCCTTCCTGCAGGTGGCGCCCGAGCTCGCGCTCGAGGCCGCTGCGCGCGTGGATGCCGACCGTGCCGCCGGAAAGCCGCTGCCCCCGC
>CALLSU010000124.1:0-1482 GCA_938011935.1 uncultured Collinsella sp. | reverse complement strand
GCCCACATTCATGCTGGGCTCGGTATCGGTGCCGTCCAAGCGGTAGCCCGTGCAGTCGCAAAGCACGTATTTTCCGGTGGCATCCATTACGCGATACTGCATGTAGTGGAAGTGCCACGTGCCGTTTATCACCATGTCGAGCTCGGCGCGTACGTTGTCGCGGTCCTCGGGATGAACGCGGGCGAGCCACATATCGACCGAGTTAAAAGGGTGCTGGGAGGGCAGGTCAAAGTCGCGCACGGCGTTGACCGACCATTGCGATTCTCCAGTATCGAGATTGAGGATAAACGGATAGCGCGTCTCGGAGCTCATGGAGATCGCTTGGAACACCCGGTCGTTGCAGGGAAGCTGGTCGACGATCGGGCGTTGCGGCGCGTCATTGTCTTTCGGCTGCTGCACGCGATGCATAAGCTTATAGCGATACATCTTGCGATCGGCATCCATCGTCATCTGGCGACGCGTGTCGCCGGCAAGTGGATCGACGCGCGAGCAGCCAAAGCTAAAGCTGGCGATCATGGGCGCCTTGCCACCTGAGCTCGCCTCGATCAGCCCGGCACGTACCTGCTCCAAGCGCTGCTCGAGTTCAGTCTCGTTTGCGGAGAGCGAGATAAGCACAAATTCGTCTCCACCGATGCGGAACAGCATCTCATCGTGCTCCATGGTTTCGGAGAGCGTGCGGCAGATGCTCAGAATATAGCGATTGCCTTCGGCGTGGCCAAACCTATCATTGCAATGTTTGAGATGGTCGATGTCAATATAGGCGCAGGTGAAGGGGTCGCCTTTGCGCCAGAGTTGCTCGACGTGACGGTCGAGTCCGCTGCGGTTGCCCAAGTTGGTGAGCGGGTCGATATAGGCGTTGCTCTCAAGCAGCCGGCGCTCTTGTTGCAGGATGGCATGCGTCTTTTGCAGTTGCTCGCCAACGGCGCGTAGTTCAGCAGGTAGCGCGGCAACATCGAGTTCGGCGGTCGAGATGCCATTCGCAAGTCGCTGAAGATAGGCAATAATCGATTGCTCACCCAGGCGATATGACTCGTTCATGATGGATAACCTCCTTGGGCGGAACAACGGTTTGTATCATATCCCCAATTCGGTTTGAATTGGGGATATAAGTTAGCTAATGGAGACAAATGCCCCTTCGACGGTGGCGTTTTGCGCGCGAGCGAATCAGTTGTTATTGCCGCCATCGAGCAATGCCTCAAAATCCTTCGCCGGCATGGGGCGGTAGTAGAGGAAGCCCTGAGCGTAGCGGGCGCCCATTTGTCGTAGCATGTTCGCCTGCTCATCTGTCTCGACGCCTTCGACCACGACGGGCAGATGGAACGACTGCGCCATTTCGAGCATCGATGAAATGATTTGCGTGCTGCGGCCTTGATCACGGTCGGTGGGCACAAAGGTGCGGTCGAGCTTGATGACGTCGACGTTGACGTTCTTGAGCATCGCGAGCGTGGACTGGCCGGTGCCAAAATCGTCCATATAGGTCGA
>CALLSU010000123.1:0-2460 GCA_938011935.1 uncultured Collinsella sp. | reverse complement strand
GGCGAGCGCTGCTTTGTGAAGCCGGCCGTCAACGGTTCCAGCTATGGCATTTCCCTGGTCCATGAGCCCTCCGAGCTGCCCGCGGCAATCGCCAAGGCGTTTGAGTACGGCGACAAAGTGCTGGTCGAGAAGTGCATCGAGGGTACCGAGATCACCGTCGGCGTATACGGCGAAGATGACGTGCGCGCCCTGCCGATTGTCGAGATTCGTAAGCCCGAGGACTGCGAGTTCTACGATCTGGACGTGAAGTATGTCGACCCTACGGATATCCATCGCATTCCGGCGCAGATTTCACCCGAGAATTACGCTCGCGCTCAGGAGCTTGCCTGCGCCGCTCACAAGGCCCTCGGTTGCCTGGGTATCTCGCGCAGCGACTTTATTGTGAGCGAGGACGGCCCCGTTATCCTCGAGACCAATACCATTCCCGGCATGACCGATACGTCGCTGTATCCGGATGAGATCCGCCACACCGACGACATGACGTTCCCGCAGGTCTGTGACAGCCTGATCCGTATGGGCCTTCGTCGAGCGGGCATTGCATGCTAATCGAGGACGCGGTTTCGTCAGGAACGCCGCAGTTTGTCATCGACTCCTATGCCATGCTTGCCGACCGCGCCAAAACGCAGTCCTTCGGCCTTATCGAGGAAGATGTGATTGTCCTCGATACCGAGACCACGGGTCTTTCGGTGCAGGACAATGAACTGATCGAGATCTCGGCGGCCCGTCTTTCGGGCCGCGAGGTCATCGACCGCTTCGATACCTTCGTGCATCCCAAGCAGCTGATTCCCGCCGAGATTACCGAGCTCACGAGCATTACAAATGCCGATGTGGCAGATGCCCCGTCGGCGGTTGAGGCCGTCGCCGCTCTCGCCGATTTTGTCGGTGGCTGCCCGGTGATCGCACATAACGCCACGTTCGACCGCTCGTTTATCGAGTCGGTCAAAGGCGGCGTCAACGTGAGCGATATTTGGATCGATTCGCTGGCGCTGTCGCGCATCGCGCTTCCGCGCCTGGCCTCGCACAAGCTGTCTTTTATGGCCGATCTGTTTGGCTGCGACTCGGTATCACACCGTGCCAATGCCGACGTCGACGCCCTGTGTGGCGTATGGCGCGTGTTGCTCGTGGCGCTCACCGACTTGCCCCAGGGCCTCATGGCGCGCCTAGCCGACATGCATCCGGACGTGCCTTGGTCCTATCGTCCTATCTTCTCATTCTTGGCAGGGCAGAACCCTGGTTCTATCTTCTCTCTCAGCGCCGCTCGTGCCGACGTTCTCAATGCCGATCGCGCCGACGATCGGGTGGACGCCGATGAACTGCCGGTTCTCAAGATGCCGAGTCGTGAGGAGGTCGAGGCAGACTATGCGCCAGGTGGCCTGGTCAATCGCATGTATCCCACCTACGAGCCGCGTGATGAGCAGATCGCGATGGCGCTCGAGGTCCGCGATGCGCTGGTCACGGGCACTCATCGAGTAATTGAGGCAGGCACAGGCGTCGGCAAATCGATGGCCTATCTGGTGCCTTTTGCCGAGGCAGCACGCCGTAACAACATCACGGTTGGTATTGCGACCAAATCGAACAATCTTGCCGACCAGCTCATGTACCATGAGCTGCCAAAACTTGCCGAGCAACTGGACGGTGGTCTGTCATTTTGCGCGCTCAAGGGGTATGACCACTATCCGTGCCTGCGCAAGCTTGAGCGCATGAGCCGCGGCCAGGTCGAGATTACCACCAAGCGCGATCCGGCGGACACGCTCACGGCGGTCGCGGTCATTATGGCGTACGTCTGCCAATCAGCCGATGGCGACCTCGACTCGCTCGGCATTCGGTGGCGCAGCGTCAACCGTCCCGACTTTACGACGGCCTCGCGCGAGTGTGCTCGTCGCCTCTGCCCGTTTTTCCCTGATAAATGTTTGGTCCACGGTGCTCGCCGTCGTGCGGCGCATGCCGATGTGGTGGTCACCAACCATTCCCTGCTGTTCCGCAACGTCGCGGCCGAGGGCAGGATTTTGCCTCCGATTCGTCATTGGGTAATCGACGAGGCCCATTCCATCGAGCGCGAGGCGCGCCGTCAGTGGGCGCGCGTGGTGTCGGCGGACGAATCACGCGTCCTGTTCGAGCGCCTGGGTGGCTCGAGCACCGGCGCACTAAGCCAGGTTTCCCGTGATTTGGCAACCTCCGAGGGCTCTACGCTCTATCTGGGCCTTACTGCCAAGGCGACGTCGACGGTTGCGCGCGCGAGCATGGCGATCGCCGACGTGTTCGATGGAATACGCGAGCTCGGCCGCCGTGCCCGTGGGAGTTATGACAATGCCAATCTGTGGATTGGCCCCGAGCTGCGCGAATCAGACGACTGGCATGATTTCTTACAGTCGGCCTACACTGGCATCGACGCATTGGAACAAGCTGACAAGAGCGTCGACGCGCTGGTGCAAGCCGTCGCCGCCGACAAGCCCGAGGTTG
>CALLSU010000122.1:0-14218 GCA_938011935.1 uncultured Collinsella sp. | reverse complement strand
GAATGTTTGACCACGGAGGAATTACCCCGCCCGCCCCGGGGCACCCTCCGTCAGTAGCCGGTCCTACTCGAGCTCAAACGCACCCGTATACAGCTGGTAGTAATACCCGCGCTTGGCAATCAGCTCGTCATGGTTGCCGCGCTCGATGATGCGGCCGTGGTCCAGACAGATGATCGCGTCGGAGTTGCGCACGGTGGAGAGACGGTGCGCGATGACAAACGTCGTGCGGCCCTCCATGAGCTTGTCCATGCCCTCCTGCACGATGGCCTCGGTGCGGGTATCGATGCTCGACGTAGCCTCGTCCAGAATCATCGCCGGTGGATCGGCCACGGCGGCGCGTGCGATCGAGATCAGCTGGCGCTGGCCTTGCGACAGCTGGGCACCGTTGCCGGTAAGCATGGTGTCGTAGCCGTCGGGCAGGCGGGTGATAAAGTCGTCGGCGCCGGCGAGCTTTGCCGCCGCGATGCACTCCTCGTCGGTAGCGCTCAGGTTGCCGTAGCGGATGTTATCCATCACGGTGCCGGTGAACAGGTTCACGTCCTGTAGTACGACGCCCAGCGAGCGGCGCAGATCTGCCTTGCGGATCTTGTTGACGTTGATGCCGTCGTAGCGGATCTTGCCGTCGGCGATGTCGTAGAAGCGATTGATGAGGTTGGTGATGGTCGTCTTGCCGGCACCGGTGGCGCCGACAAACGCGACCTTCTGACCCGGCTTGGCAAACACGGATACGCCGTGCAGCACCTCGTGGTCGGGCGTGTAGCCAAAGTCCACGTTGTCCATGACCAGATCGCCACGCAGCGGCACATATTCGATCTCGCCGATCGCGCGGTGCGGATGCTTCCACGCCCACATGCCGGTGTGGTGGTCGGCCTCCTCGAGCTGCCAGGTGTCGGGGTTGACCTGCGCGTTGACGAGCGTCACATAGCCTTCGTCGGCTTCGGGCTTCTCGTCGATGAGCTCAAAGATACGGTCGGCGCCGGCGAGGCCCATGACCACGGCGTTGATCTGCTGCGAGATCTGGCCGATCTGTCCGCAGAACTGCTTGGTCATGTTGAGGAACGGCACCACGACGGCGATGGACAGCGCCATGCCCGAGATGCTCAGGTTGGGCACGCCCAGTGCCAGGAAGATACCGCCGGCAAGGGCCACCAGCACGTAGAGCAGGTTGCCCAGGTTCATGAGGATGGGCATGAGGATGTTGGCGTACATGTTGGCCTTCTGCGAGACCTCAAAGAGCTTTTCGTTGCGCTCGTCAAAATCGGCCTCGGCGGCAGACTCGTGGCAGAACGCCTTGACGACCTTCTGACCGTTCATGACTTCCTCGATATGGCCCTCGACCACGCCGAGTTCGGTCTGCTGCGCAATGAAGAAACGCGCGGAGTTGGAGCCGAGCAGCTTGGTCATAAAGGTCATAAAGGCGACGCCGGCGATGATGACCAGGCACATCCACACGCTGTAGTACAGCATGATAAAGAACACCGTGACGATGATGATGATCGTCATGAGCAGGTTGGGCAGCGACTGGCTGATCATCTGACGCAGCGTGTCGATGTCGTTGGTGTAGTGGCTCATGATATCGCCGCGCTGGTGCGTGTCGAAGTAGCGGATCGGCAGGTCCTGCATGCGGTTGAACATCATCTCGCGCAGCTTCTCCAGCGAGCCCTGCGTGACGATAGCCATGGCGCGGTTCCAGAAGAGCGAGGACAGGACGCCGACGCCGTAGATGCAGGCGAGGGTGGTCACGAGCTGCAGAATCTTGGGCTGTGCGGCTTCCCAATCGCCCGACTGCCACGATTCGCTAATAATTTGCAGGGCGCTCTGCAGGAAGGTCGCGCCGATGGAGTTGATGATGGCGCAGAGCGCCACGCCGGCGACGACAAGGGGCAAAAGCACGGGATAGAAGCCAAAGAGCGTCTTGATGAGGCGCGACATGGTGCCGCCCTTACGGTTGAGCGCGCGCTCGGCGGTCGTTGCCTTACTCATGTGCCTCGCCTCCTTCCTGGGTCTGAGCTTGCGTTGCGGATGCCTCGGTGTCGGCCTCGACGGCCCCTTCGCCCTCGGCAGACATCTTGTTTTGCGAGGTAAAGGTCTCGCGGTAGATCTCGCTCGTCTTAAGCAGCTCGTCATGGTTGCCGATCTGCGCGATTCGGCCGCCCTCCATGACGATGATGCGGTCTGCGTCCTGTACGGAGCTGATGCGCTGGGCGATGATGAGCTTGGTCGTGTTGGGCAGATAGCTTGCCAACCCTGCGCGGATCTTGGCGTCGGTCTTGGTGTCGACGGCGCTGGTGGAGTCGTCCAGGATCAAGATCTTGGGGCGACGCAGCAGGGCGCGTGCAATGCACAGGCGCTGCTTCTGACCGCCCGAAACATTAGAGCCGCCCTGTTCGATCCAGGTGTCGTAGCCCTTGGGGAAGCCGTCGACAAACTCATCGGCGCAGGCCAGATGTGCCGCCTCGCGGACTTCCTCGTCGGTGGCGTTCGGGTCGCCCCAACGCAGATTCTCGGCGATGGTGCCGCTAAACAGCACGTTTTTCTGCAGCACCATGGCGACCTGGTGGCGCAGTGCGTCCAGGTCGTAGTCGCGCACGTCCATGCCGCCCACGCGCACGGTGCCTTCGGTGGCGTCGTACAGGCGGGCGATGAGGTTGACGAGCGTGGACTTGGCCGAGCCGGTGCCGCCGATGATGCCGATGGTCTCGCCGCTCGTAATGTGCAGGTCGATATCGTCGAGCGCCTGGCGTTTCGCATGCGCGGAATACTTAAAGCTCACGTGGTCAAAGTCGATGGAACCGTCGGCGACCTCGAGCACGGGCTCGGCGGGATTGGCGATCGTGGGCTCGGCGGCCAGCACCTCGGCAATGCGGTGTGCCGATTCGTCGGCCATGGTCACCATGACAAAGATCATCGACAGCTGCATCAGGCTCATGAGAATCTGGAAACCATAGGTAAAGGTCGAGGAGAGCTGGCCCACGTCGAACAGCGTGCCCTGGCTCGTGATGATGAGCTTGGAGCCCAGGTAGATGATGACGACAAACGCGCCGTTGACGCAGATGTTCATCATGGGGTTGTTAAAGGCGAGCAGCTTCTCGGCGCGGGTGAAGTCCATCTGGACGTCGCGTGCGGCGGTCGCGAACTTCTCCTTCTCAAAGTCTTCGCGCACATAGCTCTTGACCACGCGCATGCCGGTGACGTTTTCCTCGACGGACTCGTTAAGGGCATCGTACTTGTGGAACACGCGCGAGAAGATGGGGCGCACCTTAAAGATGATAAAGAACAGTCCAAAGCCCAGCAGCGGAATGATGACCAGGTAGACCATGGCGACGCTGCCGCCCATGATAAACGCCATGGTAAAGGCGAAGATCAATACCAGCGGCGCGCGCACGGCGATACGGATGATCATCATAAAGGCCTGCTGCACGTTGTTGATATCGGTGGTCAGGCGCGTGACGAGCGAGGAGCTCGAGAACTCATCGATGTTGGCAAAGCTGAACGTCTGGATCTTGTAGAACAGGTCGTGACGCAGGTTCTTGGCGAAGCCGCAGCTTGCATGGCTGCAGGTGACGCCGGCCGCGGCGCCAAAAGCAAGCGACGTCAGCGCGATGAGCACCAAAAAGCCTGCGGTGGGAAGCATCTCGGCTACGGTGGCGCCGTCTTTGATGGCGTCGATCAGGTTGGCGGTGATAAATGGAATCAGCATCTCGCAGAGCACCTCGCCAAGCACGAGCAACGGCGTGGCAACGGTGACTTTCATATAGTCGCGGATGCTGCCCATGAGGGTTTTAATCATCCAGTTCCTCCCAGGTTTTGCGAATCTTGTCGAGCATGCCGGCGAGCTGCTCGCGCTCGTCGTGGGTGAGGGCGCTAAAGGCCTGTTCCCTAAAGCGCAGGCGGGCAGCCTGCTCTACGTGGGCCTTTTCCCATCCCGCTTCGGTCAGGCGAATGGTGAGCTGCCGGCGGTCTTTGGGATTGCGGCTGCGCTCGATAAGGCCGGCGCATTCAATCTTGGAGAGAATCTCGGAAAGCGAACCGGGCTTAAGATCAAAGTGCAAGCCCAGTTCCTGCTGTGACATCTCGCCGTTTGGCTGCTTGGCGAGCAGGCAGACGATGGGCGCCTTTCCCGAGGCGCCGCCGCCGTGAAAGTGCAGAAAGTGTCCGCAGAAGCCCAGTCCGTTCAGGATGTGCTTGGCAAGCGCGTCTGATTGGGACTGTGCCACGGGCGCATCTGCGGGCTCGATGGGGTCGCCGCCCGGTGTGTGGGGGCAGATGCCGATGTGGCCATCGCACATGGTGTCGCTCCTTTCTTTAGTTAGGTAGATGGATTGTTTTGTGCCTAACTAATTTAGGAGTGCCGTACAGAAATGTCAAGGTACCAAACTAGTGGTTACGCGGGTTTACCAACCCGCGTAACGGCTCGATGCTGGGTGGCAGTTGGGGACGTTCTTGTTTGACTAGTCATTTAAGAACGTCCCCAATGACTAACTTCAAAAACTATGCCCATTTACTACGATGAATCTGGGGCCTCTGACCACAACGGCTTTTTGCGAAAAAACGCAAGGCATCTACCTGCGGTTTTGTTGGAACACAATTTGCTGTGGTTGGAGGTGGTCGATTTATCGTAGTAAATGGGCATAGTTTTGAAATGGCACTGGATGAGCGGCAGCAAATGAGCCGCGAAGGAGTGGGCCGCCCCTCCTTCCCGTAACCTTTCCGCAACAATTTGCCCTTCGTACCGCTCGCCTCCGCTCGCAATGCCCCCTGCGCTACACTTAGTCGCACTGTGGCGCTGCCGCGCCGCGCCCGAAACAAGGGAGACCCTCATGAAGAACACTCAGCTGCTGCTGATCAACGATATGTGCGGCTACGGCAAGGTCGCGCTTTCCGCCATGCTGCCGGTACTGTCGCACATGGGCTACCGTATCCATAACTTGCCGACGGCGCTCGTTTCCGACACGCTCAACTACCCCAAGTTCTACATCCACGACACCACCGAGTACGTGCGCCAAAGCCTCGCTATCTGGGAGGAGCTCGGCTTTGAGTTCGACGCCATCTCGACCGGCTTTATCGTGACCGAGGAAGAGACGCGCATCATCTCGGACTTTTGCCACCGCCGTGCGCAAAAGGGCACCAAGGTGTTCGTCGATCCCATCATGGGTGACAACGGCAAGCTCTATGCCGGCGTGCCCGAGTCCACGATTGGCCTCATGCGGCACCTGCTGGAGTGCGCAGACTACGCGGTGCCCAACTACACCGAGGCCTGTCTGCTCGCCGATACGCCTATTGCAGAGCAGATCACGCCCGATGAGGCCCGCGCCCTTGTGGACGCCGTGCGCGAGTTGGGTGCCAAGTCGGTGGTCATTACGAGCGCCGTGGTCAATGGCACGAACGCGGTTATCGGTTACGACCATGTAGCGGGGGAGTACTTCACGATTCCCTTTGAGCTCATTCCGGTCTATTTCCCGGGCACGGGCGACACGTTCTCGGCGGTGCTCGTCGGCCGCGTTATGGCGGGCTGGAGTCTGCAGCGCGCGACGTCCGATGCCATGCGTGTGGTGGCCGAGCTTATCGAGCGCAATGCCGACCAAGAGGACAAGTCGGCCGGCCTTCCCATCGAGGCCTGCCTGGATGTGATTGACCATGAGTAACGCCGGCGAGGGCGGTGCCGACGGATTCGCCGACGAGAACAAGCCGCTCGGCGCCCCGCGTGGCAAGCGTCCGCGCATTCGCATTAGCTGTGTGGACCAGCTGGGGACGTGCCGCTGCCATCATGGTCACAAGCCGGGCGACGTCTTTAATTTCGATCGCGACCGCGGCAAGATGTGCGCCATGGCCTGCCATGTGGGCTTTCCCTATATCGATATCCTGCGCTATGGCGGAACCGTGCCCGGTAACGAGCCCGGTACGGCAAAGTTCTGCTGCCCCGAGATTGATACGCTGAACGTCTGGCTTGCCGAGATCGTCGACGAATAGGTGAGCGTGGATTTTCTCCCGTTTAGAGCGCACTTGAATGCTCAAAGTGGGAGAAAATCCACGCTCATTTTTCATGCGGGAGATTATCCACGCTCGTTTCGCGCCGAAGGCGTGGCCTGCGACCTCGCTTTCCTACAGCTGCTCGAGCATAGCGGCGCAACCGGCGAGCACGTCGCGGTAGGTGGCATCGAAATTGCCGGTGTACCAGGGATCGGCCACGTCGCCGGGGCGCCCGGTCCAATCGAGCAAGCGCGTAATCTTGCCGTCGGGGTCGTCGCCAAAGATGCGACGCAGGCCACGCGTGTTCTCAGCATCCATATAGACAATGTGGTCCCAGTTGCCATACTCTGCTCGACGCGCCTGGCGGGCACGGTGCGCAACGACGGGAATCCCGACTTCGCGCAGCTTGGCGACCGTGCCATGATGCGGCGGGTTGCCGATCTCCTCAGTTGAGGTCGCTGCGGAATCGATGACAAACTCCGCCTCGCGCCCAGCGCGGCGCACGAGCTCGGTAAACACCGACTCAGCCATCGTCGAGCGGCAGATATTCCCATGACAGATAAACAGTACGCGTTGCATATGCGGTTTCCTTTCGATCGCCATCATCGAGCTCGAGTATCGCATCTGTGCTTACGCTCTCGCCCGCTTGCGCTCCCAGCGAGCCAGCTTAATCGTCACCAGCGTGAGCGCCCAGGCCACAAGCGAGAACGCGGCACCAACCGCGCCAACGTAGGCAATGCCAACGCTGCTTACCACGGCGCCGCCCACTGCGGTGCCAAACGAGATGCCGACGTTAAACGCCATGGGCTCAACCGAACTTGCGAGTACCATCGACTTGGGATGGCGGCTGCGTGCCACGTCCATAAAGTGCGTGATGCACGACACCGAGAACAGGTACATGAGCAACGCCAAGCTAAAGACAAAGACCAGCGCGAGCGGCATGGTGCCGCCCACGGCAAACAGCCCGAGTAACGCCGCAGCCTGCAGTACAAACGTCACAAGCAGTGCCTTCATGCCAAAGCGCGCATCGATCCATCCGCCCAGGATGTTCGAGATCAGGCAGAACACGCCGTAGGCCATGAGCGTGGTGCTTGCCTGAACGGTACCCATGCCCAGCACCTGCTCAAGATAAGGCGTCACGTAGCCGTAGAACACATAGACCGAGCCTTCGCCAAACAAGAAGATGAGCATGCCGGTGATGATGCTCGGTTCGCGTAGAAGCCCCGCCTGCTCGCGAAAGGTAGCGGGCTCATCGGTCTGTCCGGCGCGCGGCATAAACACCACGAGCGCGGCGCAGATCAGAACGGCAAAGGCCAGCGTGCCGTACATGGCAACGTGCCAGTCGAGCGTGTCGGCCACAAACTTGCCGATCGAAGTGACAAAGACCATTGCCACGGAAAACGCACCATATACCACCGAGATGGCAAGCGAAGTTTGCTGCGGGGACAGCAGCTCGGGGATGTACGTCACGCCCACGGCGAGCAGTGCGCCCGAGACGGATCCCAGGACAATGCGCGAGATAAACAGTACCTGGAAGTTGGGCGCCAACGCCATGACCAGATTGCCGAGCACAAAGATAATGCTGTAGCACACGAGCAGCTGGTAACGACGGAAGCGCCCCGTGCTGAGCGCAAGCACCGGCGTCGCGATGGCGTAGACCAGTGCAAAAACGCTGATGAGCTGGCCCGCAGTGGCAAGCGATATGCCGAGTTCCGTCGCCAAGTCACTTTCGATGCCGATGACCACGAACTCGGAGCAGCCGAGCGAGAATCCCAGCAGCACGAGCAGCGCCAGGCAGAGCCTGGTGCGCGCGGGGGAGAGCGCGGCGGCGGTTGACTTACTTTTAGGCGTGGTTGCGGCGGTCAAGGTTGTCACTCCAATGTCGCATGAATAAGCGGGATTCAATCCCTGCAACTCTAACAGAATGTGTCAGGTGCCTGCCTCCTTTGTCGCAGGTTGCGCTTGCCTGTATAGTCGCAATACAGGTGAAGATGGTCTCAGGTACATCGCGGGCGACAGGAGATCCCATGGGTATGCACACGACAAAGGTTGCAGTGGGCGAGGGCAAGTTTACGCTCGAGGCCCAGCTGACGGTGACGCCGCGAGGCATGGCGGTCTACGCCTGCTCGCCGGAGTTCGCGCACCTGGGCGCCACGGCGCAGGCCATTCCTCGCCCCGAGCCCGGCCGTACGGCGACGGTGAGCATCCTGGCCGTTCCGTGCCATCGAGACGAGATCCCGGCGCACGATATTGCGGCGGCGCTGGCCACGCGCTTTGGCGTGCCGGTAGTTGCAAGCACGGGTTTTCATGTGGAGAACGCGACCGCGGACGACTTGCGGCGCATGCTCGATACCACCAAGGAACTCATCGCCGCGCTCGAGGAGGCCGCAGCCCGCATTCTGCGCGCCGGCTGGGATGAGGGCGGCGCAGGCGCCGAGGTCGTGGCGGTCGATGCCGCGACCGGCGAGGCGCTTGGCCCCGTCGACCGCATCGAGGCCCATACCGGCGAGGGTATCCTGCATCAGGCATTTCTGACGCTTCTGGTCGAGGGCCAGGGCGAAGACGCGCGCCTGCTGCTCTGTCGTCGCAGTCCGCTCAAACGCCTGTGGGGCGGGGTGCTGGCCGATAGCTGTGCCGGCCATCCGCTCCCCGGGGAAGACGTCGCGGCCGCCACGGCACGTCGCATCAACGAAGAGCTTGGCATCACGCGCGAGCCCGATCAGCTCAAGCACCTCGGACACGTGGTGTACCGCGAGGACCACGGCGACGGCCGCTGCGAGTGCGAATGGTGCGAGGTCTACCTTGCCCATGTTGAGCCGGGCGAGCTGCATATCAACCAAGAGGAGATCTCGGAAGTGCGCCGCGTGGCCCCGTCCGAGCTTAAAGGCTACCTGCAGGGTCACCCCGAGCAGCTGGCCCCCTGGCTCCGCGAGGCCCTCAGCGACCCATCCATCCGTACGGATCTCGCTATGTGAAACAAAAGACAGTCCCTTTGCCACATCCAAACCGTCACAACATTCGATGAAAATCTCGAAATCGAGGAAAAGCGTCGAATGTTGTGACGGTTTTTGCCCAGAGGATCGCTTCTCATCCAAAAATCCCGCTTGACTGTATTGCCACAACACAGCGCAACGTAAGGGGTGTCCGATAACGGGCGCCCCTTTTTAAGTGGCAACGTGGCCGCGAATCCGGAGCGCCCCCAACAAGAAAGGTGGGGAGATGGAAGCGGAAAAGAAGGCGTTTAAGATCACCAAGCGCGAAATTGGCTTTGTGCTGGGTATCGTTGTCTTTTTGCTGGTGAAGTTTCTTCCTTTGGCGGAGCTGAGCTCGACGGTCGAGCTCACGGTCGGCGGTCAGACCTGTCTGGCACTGACGCTCGCCACGGTGGTGTTCTGGGCATGCGGTGTGGCGCAGCCGGGCTTTGTGGGCCTGCTCTATTGCGCGCTGCTCGTTCTGTTCAAGGTGTGCGTGGACGACACGGGCGCCGCGAGCATCTCGGCGACGGTCGCCTCTACGTTTAGCTCGTGGACCAAGGCCACCATGTGGCTGGTCATCGGCGCCTATCTCATTGCCAGCGCGGTCAAGGAGTCGGGCCTGGGCGAGCGCATCGCCTATGCGTTCATGCTCAAGTTCGTGCGCGACGCCAAGTCGCTCATCATCTCGATCTTCGCGCTCACCTTTGTGCTGTCGCTGCTGATCCCGCATCCGTTCCCCCGTGCCTTCCTCATCCTCGCCGTCGTCTCGGTCATTGCCGAGTCTGCCGGCTACGGTGACGAGGACCGCGGCAAGCTCGGCTTCCTCGTGTTTGCCGCTGCCGCTCCGGGCTCCATGTTCTTCCTGACGGGCGACTCCACGCTCAACCCGCTCGTTGCGCAGTACAGCGCCGAGGCCGGCGGCATGAGCCCGTCGTTTGTCGACTGGTTCCTGTACATGAGTGTGCCCATGCTGGTCGCGCTGCTGTGCACCCTGTTCCTGGGCCTCTTCCTCTTTAAGCCCAGCAAGGAACTCGTCTACGATCGCGAGCAGATCGTGGCCAAGCAGGCTGCGCTCGGCAAGCTCTCCGTCAAGGAGATCCGCACCATCGTGTGGCTTGTCATCGCCATCGCGCTGTGGCTCACCGTCTCGGGCGATTTCATCGGTTGGGTCACCCTGGCCATCGGCGTTGCCCTCGCTATGCCCATCGTCGGTGAGGTCCTCACCCCCGCCAGCTGGAACGCTGTCGACATCAAGTCCCTCATGTTCCTGACGGCCGCCATGGCCGTGGGCTCCGTGGGCGGTGCCACCGGCATGAACGCCTGGATCGCCGATGTCGTGCTTCCCAGCTCCGTGCCCGAGAACATCTTCCTGTTCGCCCTGCTTGTCGCCGCGCTCTCCATGATCATCCACATGTTCATGGGCTCGGTCATGGCCGTGCTCGGCGTGTGCGTGCCGGCGTTCATCAGCTTCGCGGCCGGCTCCAGCGTGAGCCCGCTCGCCGTGGCGCTCATTGTCTTCACGTCCATCAACATCCACTACATCCTGCCGTTCCATAACCTGCCGATCCTTATCGGCGAGGGCAAGGACGCCGGCGGCTACACCTCCAAAGAGGCCATGCGCATGGGCATTCCCCTTACCGCGGTCGTCTTTATCGTCGTGCTGGTCGAGGCCGCCTGGTTCCACCTCTTTGGCCTGATGTAAGCGGCCGAGCGCTCTGGCTGTAGGCAGCTGAGCGCATGAGCTGCGAGTGGTCGAGTGCTCCACCCATGAGCGCTGCGGCCCCATTACGTTACCCAGCCCGGCGGTACACCGTCGCCGGGCACTCTCCCGAAAGGAGCACGCTATGTCCACTACCGATGCTTCCCAGATTCACGATCTGCGCTCTGCGCTCGACTTTTTGCGCGAGATGCCGGGCCAGCTGCTCGAGACCGACACCCAGGTCGATCCGGACGCCGAGGTCTCGGGCGTCTATCGCCACGTCGGTGCCGGCGGCACCGTTATGCGTCCGACCAAAGAGGGTCCGGCGATGGTCTTCAACAACGTCAAGGGCTTTGACGATGCCAAGGTCTGCATCGGCATGCTTGCCAGCCGCAAGCGCGTTGCCGCCCTGCTCGACCTGGATGAGGAGCACCTGGGCCTCGAGATCGGTAAGCGCTTCGAGAACCTGATCGCGCCCAAGCAGATCGCCGAGGGTGCGCACGTCGACTGCCAGGAGGTCGTGTACAAGGCGACCGACGAGGGTTTTGACCTGCGCAAGATCGTTCCCGCTCCCACCAACACGCCCGTCGACGGCGGTCCCTACATCACCATGGGCCTCGCCTACGGCACGAGCCCCGACGGCTCCCAGTCCGACGTGACCATCCACCGCTTCTCCTGCGTCGACAAGGATAAGCTCGCCATGTGGATCACCCCGGGCAGCCGTCACCTGGGCGCGTTCTTTGACGAGTACTGCCAGCGCGGCGAGGACATGCCCATCTCCATCTCCATCGGCCTGGACCCCGCCGTGTACATGTGCTGCGGCTTCGAGGCTCCCACCACGCCGCTCGGCTTCAACGAGCTGCAGATCGCCGGCGCCCTGCGCGGCCATGCCGTCGAGCTCGCCGACTGCGTCACCGTTCCGCAGAAGTGCATCGCCAATGCCGAGTATGTGCTCGAGGGCTACCTCATGCACGACGAGACCATCAACGAGGACGTCAACGGCCACGGCTACGCCATGCCCGAGTTCCCCGGCTACACCGGTGGCGCCAAGGTCTGCCCGGTGATCAAGATCACCGCCGTCACCACGCGCGTCAATCCCATCATGGAGAGCTGCATCGGTCCCTCGCACGAGCACGTGTCCATGGCCGGCATCCCCACCGAGGCATCCATCTACAAGATGGTCGAGACCGCTATCCCGGGCCGCCTGCTCAACGTCCACGCTGCACCCTGCGGCGGCGGCAAGTTCGTTGCCATCATGCAGTTTAAGAAGTCGAGCAAAAATGACGAGGGCCGTCAGCGCAACGCCGCCATGCTCGCCTTCTCGGCATTCTCCGAGCTCAAGCATGTGATCTTGGTTGACGAGGATGTCGACATCTTTGATATGAGCGACGTGATGTGGGCCATGACCACGCGCTTCCAGGCCGACGTCGACCTCATCACCATCCCCGGCTGCCACTGCCACGTGCTCGACCCGTCCAACGACCCTGCGTTCGACCCCACGATTCGCGAGCACGGCATCGCCTGCAAGGCCATCTTCGACTGCACGGTTCCGTTCGACCTCAAGAAGAATTTTATTCGCTCGCAGTTCATGGAGATCGACACAGACAAGTGGGCCAAGGAGATTGCTTTCTAAGGTTCCGGCGTTCTACCGAACGCCGGACCACTCGACGCTGCGCCCGCGCCTGGCGGGCAATCTGCCCCTCAACTGCGAAGGCATGGGCATAAGCCCTATGCCTTCTTGTTTCGGGGCACCTTGCCTCGCCAGACGCGCGCTCGCTGACATTGCCCGACCTATAGCTGCCATTTTGTTGTTAGGAGTTGTCATGCCTGAGTCTTCTGTCCGTCCCCGTCGCATCGTCGTTGGCGTTTCGGGCGCCAGCGGTGCCGCGCTGGGCCTTGAGTGCCTCAAATGCCTGCGCCAGGCCGGCGCCGAGTCGGCGCTTGTCGTCACGCGCGGGGGAGAGATCACCATCGAGCAGGAGCTCGGCATGACGCTCGACGAGTTTGTGTGCTATGCCGATGCGGTCTACGACAACAAGAACATCGGCGCCGCCATCGCAAGCGGCACCTATCCGGTCGACGGTATGATCGTGGCTCCCTGCTCCATGAAGACGCTCGCCGGCATTGCGAGCGGCTACAGCGAAAACCTGTTGTTGCGCGCGGCCGACGTGCAGATGAAAGAGCAGCGCCGCCTGGTGCTCATGGTGCGCGAGACGCCCTTCAGCGCCATTCATGTCGACAACATGGCGCGCCTGGCGCGCGTACCGGGCGTCATGCTCATGCCGCCCATGCTCACGTTTTACAACGGCCCCGCCACGCTCGATGACGCGGTGCATCACATCGCCGCCAAGGCGCTCGAGGCCGTTGGCGTGTCATGTGCAAACTATAAGCGCTGGTCATAGGCGTCTTTAGGGTAGGATACGAGTAGTGTTTGAGCCCGCTGCCCCTGTGGGCGGCGGGCTTTGGTGTGTCGGGAGGATCTATGCAGACGGGCATGTATGCGATTAGCGAGATGGCGAGCTTGTTTAACGTTTCGCGCCAAACGCTCATCTACTACGACAAGATCGGCCTGTTTAAGCCCGCCGTGGTTAACGAAAAAGGCTACCGTTTCTATTCGCCCACGCAGATCCCGCTCATGCGTCTGATCTGCATGCTGCGCGACCTGGGGCTCGAACTCGACGAGATCGACCGCCTGACCTCGACGTTCGACATTGGCGAGATGACCGATCACCTGCGCTCACGGGTGCAGGCACTCGATGAGCAGATCGCCGAGCTCAAAGCCGAGCGCGCGAGCGTGCAGGAGCGTCTGAGCTTTTACGACGAGGCGGTTTACTGGCGCGAGCGCGAGGGCAAGCCGGAGCTCAAGCAGTTCGAGCGCCGCTTCGTGGTCTTTGAGGAGTTTCCGGCCGATATCGAGCGCGGCCGCTCGATGCTGCACCCCACGCTCATGCGCGCGATTCTGCGCATGCGTGCGCTCACGGGCACGCGCCCCATGCGCGGCTGGGGCGCCATGCTGCGTCGCGAGGCGCTGCATTCCGACGACCCCATCGTCGGTGCCGGCTCCTTTGCCGTGCTGCCGCGCGGTGCCGAGGAAATGCTACCGAGCGATCCTGCCGAGCTGGCAGAGATTGGCGTCGAGGTGTTGCCCGAGGGCACATACCTGTGCATGAGCCGCTGGGGCATGCCGTACGAACCCGAGGGCATTCGTGCCATCGTAGCCTGCATGGACAAGCACGCGCTCCGGCCCATCGGCAACGCTTTCGACTTTTGCTACCTCGATACCACGAGCTACGACGAGTCCCACCAAGAGGACTTTTGCTGCATCCAGATCCCCGTCGCCCTCCAGATGTGACAAGGAGGCTGCTCCTTCGTCGCATTCGTGGTGTGGCTGCTGCCTAAACCGTCACAACATTCGGCGAAAATCTCGAAAACGAGGAAAAGCGTCGAATGTTGTGACGGTTTTCCTGTCTGTGCCGGCGAGCTCCAGCACCGTCTGGGGGTATAAGGCTAGCAAGTGTTTATTTGCGAGGCTTAAGGGGCGCCCCGTATGGATATCGATAACTTTGAATGGTGG
>CALLSU010000121.1:0-14207 GCA_938011935.1 uncultured Collinsella sp. | reverse complement strand
GCTCGACCTTCTCCCTGCTGTACATGCGAACCTCCAGTCCGGACCGCCCCGCGGTCCAACTTTCTGTCCGCACCCCCATCAGTCCCTATTTCACCGCAACTTTGGAAAGGCGCCTTTAGCCATTGGGGACGCGCCGAGCACTGGGGTATCATGGCTTAGTTGATATATCTGCATTTACGCGCCTTGTAGGAAGGGGCTGCGCCCATGGCTTTTGAGCCTGCTCAACATAGCTTTATCACGCTCGAGGGCGTCGACGGTGCCGGCAAGTCCACGCAGGCGCGTCTGCTTGCCCGTGCGCTCGACCTCGCTGGCTATCAGGTCGTAACTCTGCGCGAGCCGGGTGGCACTGCCATCAGCGAAAAGATTCGCGCCCTGCTGCTCGACCCCGCCAACACGGCGATGGGAGACACCTGCGAGTTGCTGCTCTACGAGGCGGCGCGCGCCCAGTTGGTGCACGAGGTCATAGCCCCCGCCCTTGCGGCCGGCAAGGTGGTCCTGTGCGATCGCTTCTACGATTCCACGACCTGCTACCAGGCATTTGCCGATGGCCTCGACCGCCAGATGGTGCGCGACGCCAACAACCTGGCCGTCGCGGGAGCGCACCCGGAACTCACACTCGTCTACCACATCACGCCCGAGCAGGCGGCGCTGCGCATGGCGGCCCGCGGTGCGACCGATCGCATGGAGGCAAAAGGCATGGCATTCCAGGAGCGTGTCTACGAGGGCTTTTGCGCAATCGCTGCCGAGGAACCAAACCGCGTAAAGCTCATCGACGCGACCGCGTCCATCGAGGAAGTTTTCGAGAAGACGGTCGAGCAGGTTCGCGCGTACGGTCTCGATATCCCCCAGGATGCTGTCGCCGCCGCGCTTGCCAAGGAGGCCGAGTAGCATGGCCCCCGCTCAGGCAAGCCTGCTGGCCAAGCTCGACACCCAAGAGCGCGTGCGCGACTTTTTGACCAATGCCGTCGCCAGCGGTCGCGCATCGCACGCCTACCTGTTTTTGGGCGCGCCCGGCGCGGGCAAGCTTGACGCCGCGTGGGCGCTCGCCCAAGCCTTCCTGTGCGAGCAGGACGGCTGCGGCGCATGCGACAGCTGCGTGCGCGTCTCTCGGCATACGCATCCCGACGTGCACTATTACACGCCCGAGAGCGCCACGGGTTACCTCATCGCCCAGACCCGCGAGCTGCTCGACGACGTGCCGCTGGCGCCCATCCGCGCCAAGGCAAAGGTCTACATCATCGACCGTGCCGAGCAGCTGCGCGCCAACACCGCCAACGCATTGCTCAAAACTCTCGAGGAGCCGCCCGAGGGCGTTATGTTCATCCTGCTGGGCACCTCGGCAGACGTGATGCTGCCCACTATCGTGAGTCGTTGCCAGTGCGTGCCGTTTCGGCTGGTATCGCCCGCCGTCGCCGCGCAGGCCGTGAGCCGCGCCACCGGTCAGGACCCTGCGCGTTGCCGCATGGCGGTCGCCGTGGCGGGAAGCCCCACACGCGGCATCGAGTTTCTTAAGAGTGCCGAGCGCCAGGACGCCCGCCGTCAGATGGTTCGTGCCATCGACTCACTCATTGCCGCCGACGAGGCCGACGTGCTCAGTCGCGCCAAGTCGCTCATTGTCGCCGTTAAGGCGCCGCTCGCCGAGGTCAAGTCCACGCAGGAAAAGGTACTCGAGCAAAACGCCGACTACCTGTCGCGTGGAGCATTGAAGCAGCTTGAGGACCGCAACAAGCGCGAACTCAACGCGCGCGAGCGTTCGGGTATCATGGAAGCGCTGGCGAGCGCGCGGACGCTCATGCGCGACGTGCTGCTGACACTTCAGGACGAGGCAGCCGACGTGGTGAACGAGGATGTGCGCGACACGATCGGTCGGCTTGCCGCCGCGACCAATGCTGCGGGTGCCACCCAGGCGCTCGAGGCGGTCGCGACCGCCGAGCGCAACATCGCCAGAAACGTTACTCCCCAGCTGGCCATCGAGGTCATGCTGTTCGATATCAGGAAGGCACTGAAATGCCGTTAGTTGTACCCGTTAAGTTTACCTACGCCTCGCGCGACCTGTGGTTTGACCCGCAAGACCTGGATATCCTCGAGGCAGATTACGCTATTTGCTCCACCGAGCGCGGAACCGAGATCGGCTTGGTCACGGCCGATCCCTTCGAGGTGCCGCAAGAAGAGATCGGTCAGCCGCTCAAGCCCGTGCTGCGCGTGGCGAGCGACATCGACCTGCAGCTTGCCGATGACCTGGCCATCCAGGGCGACGAGGCCATGGTCGATTTCCGCCGTCTGGTCAAAGAGCTCGACCTCGAGATGAAGCCAGTCGGCGTCGAGTACCTGTTTGGCGGCGAGAAGGCCGTGTTCTACTTTGCCGCCGAGGAGCGCGTCGATTTTCGTCAGCTCGTCAAGGACCTGTCCTCGACGCTGCATATTCGCGTCGACATGCGCCAGATCGGCGTGCGCGACGAGACCCGCCTGGTGGGCGGCTATGCCCAGTGCGGCCAGGAGCTCTGTTGCACGCGCTTTGGCGGACAGTTTGAGCCCGTCTCGATCCGCATGGCAAAAGAGCAGGACCTGCCGCTCAATTCCTCCAAGATCAGCGGCGTTTGCGGCCGCCTGATGTGCTGCCTGCGCTATGAGTTCGAAGCGTACAAGGACTTTAAGAGCCGTGCGCCCAAAAAGAAGACGCTCATCGATACGCCGCTCGGCAAGGCGCGTATTCAGGAATATGACACGCCGCGTGAGCAGCTGGTGCTGCGCCTGGAGAACGGCAAGGTCTTTAAGGTCAACCTGGCCGATATGACGTGCTCGGAGGGCTGCAAAAAGAAGGCTGCCGAGCAGGGCTGCAATTGCCGCCCCGACTGCGTGACGCGCGATGTGCTCGAGCGCATCGAGTCGCCCGAGATGCGCCTGGCGCTCATGGAGCTCGATCGCGAGAACGGCGTCGACGTGGGCGATGGCCTGTCGAGTGCCGACCGTCTGGCCGGCACGTCGATGCCCAAGCGCCGTCGTCGCGATGCGGACGCCGATACCCGTGTCGGTCAGAGCCAGGGCGAGGGTCGCGGCCGCGGTAAGGGTCGTGGCAAAGCCGAGGCACCCGAGGCCGAGGAGGCTGCCGGTGGACGTCGCCGCCGCAAGCGCTCGGGTTCGGGCGACGCCGGCGAGGCTGCAGCTGCAGGCAAGAACGCCTCCCGCGAGCGCGAGGTTCAGCAGCCCCAGCAGCAGAATCGCGGCGGTGGTATGAACCCCACGCGTCGTCGCCGCCGTCACCTGTCGAGCGAGGAGCGCGAGGATGCCTTCCGCGCCGCAGCTGCTCGCGAGGCCGGTGCCGCTTCCAAGGGTCCCTCGGGTTCCGATGCGCCTGCCGACAAGGGCGGCAAGTCACGTGGCGAGGATGAGCGCGCGCCGCGTCCGCGCCGTCGCCATTCCTCGGGCACGCAACAGAAGCCCTCAGTGCCCTCCGTGGCCGATCAGGTCTCGGATGGCGAGGTCAAGGTCACGCGCCGTCGTCCCGGAGATGGCGGGGGAGCTGCTGCCAAGGCTTCGCGTGGCGCCGCTCGCGACGAGCGCGAGCCGCGCGAGGATCGCGGTGGCGAGGGCTCGGCCGACCAGGGTCAAAAGCGCCGTCGTCGTCGCCGTTCCCGCAAGCCGCGCCAGGATGGTGGCGAGGGCTCGACCCCGTCTTCGGCCGCACCACAACCGCCCGCCGGCGAATAACGCCCGCGAGCGGATTTAACCCGCCTTACCCCAATCGCGTCGGGGTACCATAGCGCTGAATCAACAACCCTCCCTGCGACCGAACGTAGGGAGGGTTGTGTCTTGAAGAGCCATCTGAACAAATTGAGCCGTCTGCAGGGTGCCGGCGCCCTACCGTTTGCGGACGAATTGCTGCCGTTTGCCGAGCGGGCGGCACGCGAGGCACTCGAGGCATTGTCGCCAACACGATGTGCCGGCTGCGAGCGCGCCGGTGCGCTTATTTGCCAAGACTGCCTGGCCGCGCTCACGCTCATCGACCCACGTCATAGCTGTACCCGATGCGGCGCCCCGTTTGGGGATTTGCTGTGCACTGAGTGTTCGGTCGAGGGCACGTCCCCGGCAATGGCGGAGGCGCTCGACCGCTGCCTGGCGTGCTCCGTCTATGCGCATCCGCTGCCGCGCATCATTAAAGCGTACAAGGACGCGGGCGAGCGACGCCTGGCGCCGTATCTGGCGGAGCTGCTCTACGACACCGCCCTGCATGCCCAGGTCGTAGCGCCCGATCGCTACGGAGGTGTGCTGTCCGGTGCGGATGCGGTGGTGTTTGTGCCTGCGACGGCGGCAGCGTTTCGGCGGCGTGGCTTTGATCATATGGAGGCCATTGCGCGCCCATTTTGCGAGCTGTCGGGTGTTCCCCTGCTCGATGCCCTCGTCAAGTACGGGCATGGCGACCAGCGCGAACTCGGTCGTGAGGAGCGTCGCGAGCGTGCCCAAGGCATGTACGAGACGGTTGAGGACGTGCACGGCCGCCGCCTACTGCTTATCGATGACGTTATCACCACGGGCGCGACCATGGCAGCAGCCTCGGCGGAGCTCAAGCGTGCCGGCGCTGCGGCAGTCGATGGCCTTGCTATCGCACGTGTTTGGTAGGGGTGGTTTTGTGGCAGTGAAGATTGAGCGGCGCAACGAGCCGACAGGCGAACAGCTAGCGGCTTCCGTAATCCTAACAGGCGCTTCAGCGCTGCGCATGATGCGCGCCGAGCGCCGGCAGATGGGCTATATCAGCTGGAAGGACCTCAATCCCGATGAAGAGCGCCGTGTGCTGCGCGCGTCGTCGCCCTCGACCGAGGACATCTATCTTCCCGACTTGGTGCGAATTGGAGCCGCAAGCGGCGAGGTGCAAGAGGATTTGTGCTTGCTGGTGGGATCTGCGGCGCAGCGCCGCCGCATGCCTAGCGTAGGCTGGTCCGTGTGTTCCGGGTTGCCCGCCGGCTCGATTCTAGAGGTGGAACCGGGGGTGTACAGCTTGTCTCCCGAGGCCCTCTGCCTTGCCGTTGCGCGCGAACTTGGCTGTATCCAGGCATTTGCCCTGGCCCAGGAGCTGTGCTCTAAGATTTCACTGAGCGACCGCGGGAAGTATCTGCCTCCCTACACCTCGCCTGTTACGAATAAACTTGCAAAGGACAAGGACCAGCCAGCAGACGTGGGCTACTTTGAAGTCGAGCCGGCGCTGACGCCCGATCGCCTGGCAGATTACCTTGCGGCATGCAAGGGGAATGTGGCCAAACAGCTGCTGCGTCTGTGTCCCTACCTGTCAGAAAACCTGCTCTCGCCCATGGAGTGCATCATGCTCGCTCTGTTTTCGCTTCCGTTTTCCTATGGCGGATTTGACTGCGGTCCCTTTAAGACCGACTACAAGATCGAGTTCGATGACCGCGCGCAGGCAATCTCGGGGATGCCGCATGCAGTTTGCGATGCGTATCAGGAAGCAGCCCGGTTTGACCTTGAATACAACGGTGAGCTGGGCCATTCCTCCCGGAGGGGACGTATCCATGATGAAAAACGCAACACGGGCTTGATTACTATGGGAATCGAGGTCGCGACGGTCAACAACGAAATGCTCTGCGACATGGAAGCGATGGAAGCGCTCGCATGGCGCATCCACCAGCGTATGCGAAAGCGGTACCGGAATCGTGTCGATGCCCGCAGGAAGAAGCAAGAGGCGTTGCTTAACACGCTGCGGGCGTGTTTTGGGCTTAAGCCGGTCTAATTCACGTCGAAAATAGGGGGTTAATCATATGCCCTGGCCAAAATATGGCAAATATGAGTACTGTCACTAAATCAGTAACAGCAAAATCAAGGAATTTAGGACTCGGAGGCGGCATAAAGTAAGAAGATAATAAACAAATGTGGAATAACTAAGCATCAGGTTAGCGACATTGAGCGCAAAATCTGTCCGAGAGGCCAAAATTGCCTGTTACTAAATTGGTGACAGTACTCATATCTGCCATTTTTTGGCCACGGCACCCTAGGAAGGGTGCCCCGGAGCTCCCCATAGGGGAGCTCCGGGCTTCACAGAGGCACGAATAGCCCACTCCGACCTGCGAAATCTGTACTCGCGATGCGAATGACGCCCCTAACCTTAAACTTTAGCTTGAACTTAGCTATAATGCGCTACGTTCCTACCAGGCTGTGGTTGCGGACGGACGAAATGCCCGTCCTAGTCCAAGACAGACGCGGTCAAAGGGATCCACGTAAGCGACCGCGTGCGCGCGGCGCGATCATGGCGCGTCCTAGATGTAAGCCGCACCGTCCGTTCTACTTTCTTTGGGGCAATACCGCCTCGCGGGCGAGCGGGCCAGTCGTGAAGGTGGCTGCGGCCTCCCGAGCAAACACCCCGGTGCGCAAGTGTGGGGTCAAATACCAGGTCAGCTGGTGGGAACAATCTGATATTTCGTGCAACGCACGGATCGTATACGACACAGAAGGCAGGGTAGTGGACATGGTGAGGGGCAGCTTGATGCACGCGGCTCGGTTAGGTGCTGGGACCGCAGCGGTCATCGCCGTTTTGGGCCTGAGCGGATGCGCGTTCAACCCGCTGTCTACGTTCACGACTCCCACGATCGACCAGATCGAGTACGAGACCGTCACGTCCGCGGTGTCGGATGATGCCCTGGTCACCCCCGGTACCCTGACGGTTGCCCTCGATACCTCCGATGCGCCGCAGGCCATGCAGGGCGCTGACGGCGAGCTCACGGGGTATGCAGTCGACGCTGCCCGCGCCCTCGCAAGCCGCATGGGCCT
Source organism: uncultured Collinsella sp. (assembly GCA_938011935.1). Taxonomy (GTDB): domain Bacteria; phylum Actinomycetota; class Coriobacteriia; order Coriobacteriales; family Coriobacteriaceae; genus Collinsella. The sequence goes on along the minus strand of CALLSU010000121.1, from coordinate 7,436 downwards.
TAAGGTCGCCTTTGTCGATGCGTCCTCGGCAGGTTCCGCGCTCGGTGACAAAAAGGCTGATATCTTTATCGGCGAGATCAACTCCACGGATGGGGACGTTAGCTCGCTCGGCACCTGCCTGTACGATGCCGCTTCCGTGTTCGGTAAAACCAGCGATGGTGGGTCGCTAAGCGTTTCCACCGATACCCTTAACACGTCTACTCTGGGTGTCCAGATGTCCTCGGCCTCGCAGGAGGCGCTTGCTAAGCAGAGCATCACCGCCAACCAAAAGACCTACTCCAACATCAACGAGTGCTTTGAGGCACTCGAGTCCGGCGAGGTCGACTATGTAATCTGCGACTCCACGGCCGGCGGCTACCTTGCACGCCTGATGAGCGAGGTCTCCTATGCCGGTTCGCTCGAGGCGCCCTCGACGCTTGGTGTTGCGGGCCTCTCGTCCAATGACGAACTGTGCCGTGCCGTGAGCGATGCCCTCGACGGTATTACGGCCGACGGCACGCTCGAGGCGGTCCACTCTGTCTGGTATGGCAGGATGCCCTACGACCTCACCACTAAGACGGTTTCGGGCGCTAACGTGCAGCCGGGCGACTCTGAGTCCAGTGAGACCGCATCCTCCGGCAGCGAGTCCTCCGATTCCAACAATGAGACCGCATCCTCCGAAGACAAATCGTCCAGCCAGGAAGACACTATCACCGACGACGACATTAACAAGCTCAATAGCTAGTTATTGCTAGGGGTGGCGTCTCCTACGCGCTAGGAGGGACGCCTCTTCACGGTTTCAACACGCATCGCCGGGCTCTCCCAACAGGGGAGCCCGGCTTTTTCGTTTCCAAAAAACCAGCAGGTCAAAGACATTTTTTAGGTGCAAAAGCAAAGTCGCCGTCGCTCTTCCATAGCGCACTTTGCCACAGAAAAGTGCGAGACTTCGGTATGCGGTATCAAGCAATCGTTATTCGGGTCTTTAGGAATCCGCGTGATTAAATACACGGCAATGGGTACATAGCCAGTACAGTAAGTCCCCGAGGCAGATTGGAGCCACGTATGGATATCAAGGTTTCTGGACGCAAGACGACGGTAACCGATGCTCTGCGTGCGCATGTGGATGAGAAGATCGGCGAGGCGCTCAAGGTTTTCGATATCGAGCCCATGACGGTCGACGTTGTACTTCGCTATGAGAAGAACCCCTCGAACCCCAACCCGGCAATCGTCGAGGTCACGGTTCGTGCCCGCGGTTCGGTGATTCGCGTTGCCGAGCACGGTGCAGATATGTACGCCGCCATCGACCTCTCCGCCGATAAGGTCACCCGCCAGCTGCGCAAGTTCAAGACCAAGGTCGTGGACAACCGCCAGGGCGGTGCCAGCGCCGCGGATGTCGCGCCGGTCGAGCGCGTCGAGGATCTGGCCGACCTGCTGCTGCCCGAGGAGGAGGACGACCTGCTCGTCCGCGAGAAGGTTATCGACGTCACCCCGATGACTGAGGAGCAGGCGCTGGTGCAGACCGATCTGCTCGGCCACGACTTCTACGTGTTCGAGAACGCGACGACCGGCCTTATCAATGTGGTGTATCACCGTAAGAATGGTGGATATGGCATCATCAAGCCCCGCATCGAAACACTTGACGAGTAAAATACGTTAACTTGCATGAGTTAACGGTTGGCGGCCATCCCATGCGGGTGGCCGCCTTTTTACGTAAGGAGTCGCTTTGATGGACAAGGCCGCATCTACCGGTCATTCGGACCGTTGCCGCATCGTCGTCGATACCTGCTGCGACTTTAGCCCCGAGGTCGCCGCGAACCTCGATGTCGATATCCTGGGTTTCCCCTTCATTATCGATGGCGAGGAGCGCACGGATGACATCTGGTCGAGCATCACGCCCAAGGAGTTTTACGACCGCATGCGCGCTGGTGCCCGCGTGTCCACCTCGGCTGTGTCGCTCGGTCGCTATATCGAGTTCTTTACCGAGTGCGCCAAAGAGGGCACGCCCACGGTCTACCTGTGCTTTACCTCGGCGCTGTCGTCGAGCTACAACTCCGCGTGCCAGGCGGCAGATGCCGTGCGCGCCGAGTATCCCGATTTTGAGCTGTACGTGGTCGACAACGCTCTGCCCTGCGCGACCGGCGCGCTCTTGGCGCTCGAGGCCGTGCGCCAGCGTTCGGCGGGACTGACCGCCAAGCAGCTGGTCGATTGGGCAAACGAGGCAAAGACCTACGTCCACGGCTACTTTACGCTCGAGAGCTTCGACGCACTGGCTGCCGGCGGCCGCATTCCGCCCGCGGCGGCGCAGCTCACGGCAAAGCTCGACGTCAAGCCCGAGCTCTCCTATGACCTGGCCGGCTCGCTGTCGCTGATCGGCGTCAACCGCGGCCGCAAGAAGGCGCTCAAGTCCATCCTCAAGTCGTTCCGCGAGAACTACGTGCCCGATCGCACCATGCCCATCGCCATCATGACGGCCGATGCCGAAAAGGACGGCGACTGGCTCGAAGCCGCCATCCGCAAGGAGGAGGGTTGCGCCGACGTCACGATCATTCGCGGCTCCGTGGGTCCCACCATCGGCTCGCACGTGGGCCCCGGCATGGTGGGCTGCGCGTTTTGGGGTAAGAACCGCGCCGACAAGGCGTCGCTTTCCGACCGTATCGCCCGCCGCGTGCGCGGTCAGTAGGCAAGCGCTGCGTCCGTAATCGCCCTCGACTCACAGTCCAAACGCTGGCACCGAGTATTCAACCTGGTAACAACACCCAACCCAAAAGGAAAGGTTTCATGGCAAACAAGCTCTCCGTCGCATTCATTGGCACCGGAATCATGGGTGCCCCCATCGCCGGCCACATTCTGGACGCCGGCTATCCCGTCACGGTCAACAACCGCACCAAGTCCAAGGCGGCGGCGCTTATCGAGCGCGGCGCCGTCTGGGCAGATACGCCGGCCGATGCCGCGGCGAACGCCGATGTCGTCTTTACCATGGTGGGCTATCCCTCCGAGGTCGAGGAACTCTACCTGGCGGGCGACGGCCTGCTCTCGTGCACTAAGCCCGGCGCGGTCTTGATCGACCTCACCACGAGCTCGCCCGAGCTCGCCCGTGACATTGCCGAGGCCGCCCAGGTTTCTGGTCGCATGGCGTTTGACTGCCCCGTCACCGGCGGCGAGTCGGGCGCTATCGCCGGTACGCTCACGGCTATCGTGGGCGCTACCGAGAACGACATCGCGCCGGTCCGCGACATCCTTGCCACCTTTGCGGCCAACATCTGCTGCTTCGACGGCGCCGGCAAGGGCCAGGCTGCCAAGCTCGCCAACCAGGTGTCGCTGGGCGCCTGCATGGTCGGCATGGCAGACGCCATGGCATTTGCCGAGTTGAGCGGCCTTGACCTGGAGAAGACCCGCCAGATGATCCTGGGCGGCACCGGCAAGTCCGGCGCCATGGAGAGCCTGGCTCCCAAGGCGCTCGACGGCGACTACAAGCCCGGCTTTATGGTCGAGCACTTCATTAAGGACCTGCGCTTGGCGCTCGCCTATGCCGACGACCGCGAGCTTGCGCTGCCCGGTGCCGACGTGGCCTTTACGCTCTACGACATGCTCGACGCCATCGGTGGTGCCAAGCTGGGTACCCAGGCCGTCACGGTCCTCTATAAGGAGGAGGCCGACGCCATCGCCGCCGGTCTGGACTGGTCGCAGTATCGTCCCGAGGAGCATGGCGCTCACGAGGAAGGCTGCGGTTGCGGCGAGCATGGCGACGATCACGAGTGCGGTTGTGGCCACCACCACGACGAGGGCCACGAGTGCTGCGGCGGCCACGGCCATGACGACGGCCATGAGTGCTGCTGCGGCCACCATCACGGGGAGTAGCGCCCATGAGCTGGACGTTCGTGGTACTAGCGCTGGTGCTCTTTCTCTTTGCGATCTACATTGGCTTTTTGTGCGGCCAGTGGGCGTGCGAAAAGCGCGTGATCACCAAGCGCGACTACTGGATTGCCAATTTTGCAGGAGCGGCGGCAGTCGTCCTGCTGACCTGGGTGTTCTCGCTGTTCCCGCTGGTGCAGTTTGCGCCGATCGGCTGGCTCGGCGGTTTTATCGCCGGCCTTAAGATGAGCTTTGGCGAGTCCGTGGGTCCGTGGCGCAAGCACGACGAGGTCTTTAACGTCAACAAGGCTCACCGCGCCGCCGCCGACGCGGGCGATGCCGAGGAGCGTCGCCGCGCACGCCGCAATGGCGCGGCCGACCGACAGCTCATCTCGGTCACCGATGACAGCAAGGGTGCTGGCAAGCACGCTAAGAAATAGTAAGAAGAGGTAACTATGGCAGAAAACAAGGAAGAACAGCTCACCGACGAGGAGCTGGCACAGCTTCAGCTGGCAGAGGAGAACGAGAACGCCGTCGACCGCCTGGTCAAGGAGCTCGGCTGCCCCACGCGTCGCATCCGTCAGTTTGCCGCCCGCGTGCTGCACCTGCTTGCCGAGCGCGATCCGCAGCGCGTCGTGCCCTGCGTACCCGCGCTGATCGAGGCACTTGACCGCCCCGAGGCTCAGACCCGCTGGGAGGCCCTCGATGCCCTTGCGGCGCTTGCCACCACCTGCCCCGAGCAGCTGGGCGATGCCTTTGAGGGCGCCGAGACCGCGCTGTTCGACGAGATTTCCTCCACGCTGCGCTATGCCGCCTTCCGCCTGCTGTGCGTGTGGGGCGCCACGAGCGTCGAGCGTTCGCGCGAGGCTTGGCCCATCCTGGACGAGGCTATCCAGTGCTACCACGGCGACCTCGAGTATCGCGACATGCTCGGTTGCCTGTACGAGTTTGGCCAGGGCGAGATTGACGCCGAGGTCGCCGAGAAGCTCGCGCTGCGCCTTAAGTTCGACGCCGAGAACGGCAAGGGCAGCTATCTCAAGGCCCGTTCGAGTGAGATTTGCGAAATGCTTGTTAAACGTTTTGGCCTGGATCTCTCCAAAAAGAAGAAGCGTGCTAGCGTTAAAAAATCTAACGACGCCGAAAACGAGGAGTAACAGATTATGGCGCACGATGTAGTCCTGATTCCCGGTGACGGTATCGGTCCCGAGATTACGCAGGCCATGCGCCGCGTGGTCGAGGCCACCGGTGTCCAGATCAACTGGAACGTCCAGGAGGCCGGTGCCGGCGTCATGGACGAGTTTGGCACGCCGCTGCCCCAACATGTGCTCGATGCGGTCGCCGAGACCAAGGTTGCTATCAAGGGCCCCATCACCACGCCGGTCGGCACGGGTTTCCGCAGCGTTAACGTCGCCCTGCGCAAGCATTTTGACCTGTACGCCTGCGTGCGCCCCTGCCTGTCGCAGCCGGGCGACGGCTCGCGCTTCCGCGACGTCGACCTGGTTATCGTGCGCGAGAACACCGAGGACCTCTATGCCGGCATCGAGTTCGATGAGGGGGCTGCCGAGGTCGAGGAGCTCTCGCAGCTCGTTGAGCGTTCGGGCCAAAAGACCTTCGCCGCGGATTCCGCCATCTCGATCAAGCCCATCTCCATCGCCAAGAGCCGCCGCATTGTGGAGTATGCCTTTGAGTATGCCCGCCGCTGCGGCCGCAAAAAGGTGACGGCCGTGCATAAGGCCAACATCATGAAGGCGACCGACGGCCTGTTCCTGCGCGTTGCGCGCGAGGTGGCCGCCAACTATCCCGATATCGAGTTCAACGACAAGATTGTCGACGCCACCTGCATGGGCCTGGTCCAGAACCCCAACGACTTCGATGTCCTGGTGCTGCCCAACCTGTACGGCGACATCGTGAGTGACCTGTGCGCCGGCCTGGTGGGCGGCTTAGGCATGGCCCCCGGCTCCAACATCGGTGCCGACTGCGCCATCTTTGAGGCTACGCACGGCTCCGCGCCCGATATCGCTGGCCAGGATATCGCTAACCCCACGGCCGAGATTCTGTCTGCGGCTATGATGCTCGATCATCTGGGCGAGAACGATGCGGCCAATCGTATCCGCGCCGCCGTGTCCGCCACGCTCGACGAGGGTAAGCAGGTTACCGGCGACGTACGTCGTGCCCAGACCGGCTCCGTCGAGGGCGCCGTGGGCACGCAGGTCTTTGCCGATGCCGTTATCGCGCACCTGGCCTAAGACATGCAGGCTGCAAACGCCTAAATAGTACTTAAGTGTTTGCGTATAACCTGAGAATCAATACGCCCGGCGCTCTGCCGGGCGTATTCTATTGAAGACTATGTTTCCTAACAAGGAGTAACCGATATGGGTCTGATTCAAAAGAAGGACGAGAAGGACGAGATCGACGGCATTCAGATCATCGAGCGCGGCGAAGGCCCCGACGGTGACGAGGACGAGAAGATCGACCTGGTCACCGGTACGTCTGCCGAGCACATTGCTGCCGGCACGACGGCCGAGGAGGAGGACGCCCGTCTGGAGGCTCAGATTGCCGCGGATGCCGCTGACGAGAATCTGATGCCCGAGGCCCAGGATGAGGACGACGATATCCTGGGTTCCGACGAAGACGACCATGCATCCAAGCATAAGAAGACGATGATTGCCGCCTTTGTGGTTGCCGTCGTGATCGCTGCCGTGGTTGGCTTCTTTATTGGCAATGGCGGCTTTGGCGGCAAGGGTGTCGGCTCGTCGACCCTGACCGAGGATCAGCTCGATTCGACCGTGGCAAGCTACAGCTACAACGGCAAGAAGAGTGACATCACCGCGCGCGAGGCCATCGAGAGCCAGTACAGCCTCGACACCGTCAAGGACGACGACGGCAACTATACCGCTCCGTCTGCCGACGTCATCCTGTCCTACGTGCGCAACAAGATCCTGCTCGATGCTGCCGAGGACGAGGGCATCACCGTCTCTTCTAAGGAGATGAAGAAGTACGCCGAGGATTCCATCGGCACTTCGGACTACAAGACCATGGCCACGCAGTATGGCGTGTCCAAGGACCAGGCCAAGCAGATCGTCCGCCAGTCCGCGACGCTGCAGAAGCTCTACAAGAAGAAGGTGGGCGATAGCTCCGCAAGCATGCCGACTGCTCCGACTGAGCCTGCTGACGGCAACGAGGAGACCGCGAGCAAGGACTACGCCGACTACATCATCAACCTTGCCGGTGACGAGTGGGATAGCGAGAAGGGCACTTGGAAGGACGCCGACAGCACCTACGCTAAGGCCTTTGCCGACGATGCCTTTACGGCCGATAGCGCTACCTATAAGCAGGCCATGACCGCCTACTACACTGCTTACCAGCAGTACTCTTCGCAGGCTTCGAGCGCCAGCTCCAAGTGGACCGAGTATGCTAACGGCCTCTACGCCAAGGCCAACATCAGCATCTACGGCCTGTTTGCGTAAAGATTTGTCTGAGCCACCGAGCGCGTAGCCGAAATATCTGAATAGCCCGCTAGAACGGATGTTGAACTGCGTCCCAAATCTTGGACGCCCTAAATAGCGACTAGGCCGCGAGGGCCTGATTCCGGAACTCCTCCGGGG
>CALLSU010000120.1:0-1886 GCA_938011935.1 uncultured Collinsella sp. | reverse complement strand
ATAGAACGCCATGTCTGGCTGCGCGGTTTACGCAGGCTGGGCAAATCTGTACGACGCCGCCCGGAACGACACGGGGCGGCACAGATCCATAAAGGAGGATCACTGGTATGAGCCAGACCCGTCCCATCGATGAGCATTCCATGCACACCCGTACCTGCGGCGAGCTTCGCTTCGAGAACGTGGGCGAAGAGGTCACCCTCACCGGTTGGGTGAGCCGTCGCCGCGACCACGGCGGCCTAATCTTTTGCGACCTTCGCGACCGCGAGGGCATCACGCAGCTCACCTTCGACCCCGAGCACTCCGACGGCGACGCCTTTAAGATCGCCGAGACCATGCGTCCCGAGTGGCCCATCAAGATCCACGGTGTCGTGCGCGCCCGTGGCGAGGAGACCACCAACACCAAGCTCGCGACCGGCGAGATCGAGATCCTGACCGACCACGCCGAGGTGCTCAACACATCCGTCACCCCGCCGTTCCAGATTGAGGACGGCATCGAGACCAGCGAGGACACCCGTCTGCGCTATCGCTATCTGGACCTCCGTCGTCCCGAGATGATGGCCAACCTCAAGCTGCGTTCCGACTTTACCTTTGCCATTCGCGAGGCGCTGCATAACCGTGAGTTCATGGAGGTTGAGACGCCCTCCCTGTTTAAGTCCACGCCCGAGGGCGCTCGAGACTTCATCGTTCCCAGCCGTATTCAGCCGGGCAACTTCTACGCCCTGCCGCAGTCCCCGCAGCTCCTGAAGCAGCTGCTCATGGTCGGTGGCGTCGAGCGCTACTACCAGGTCGCCAAGTGCTTCCGCGACGAGGACTTGCGTGCCGACCGTCAGCCCGAGTTCACCCAGGTCGATATCGAGATGTCCTTCGTGGACCAGAACGACGTCATGAGCGCGCTCGAAGAGGTCCTGGCCGACGCCTTCGGCCGCATGGGTGTCGAGATGCCCACGCCGCTGCGTCGCATGGACTACTGGGAGGCCATGGACACCTATGGTTCCGACAAGCCCGATACTCGCTACGGCATGCACCTGGTCGACCTGACCGACATCTTTGCCAACTCCAAGTTCAAGGTCTTTGCGACTGCTGCAAACGAGGAGGGCTCTGTCGTCAAGGCCATCAACGCCAAGGGCGCCGGTGCCTGGGCACGTGCCAAGATCGATAAGCTCGCCGGCGTGGCCTCCACGTTTGGCGCCAAGGGCTTGGCCTGGATCGCATTCCGCGAGGATGGCTCCATCAACAGCCCCATCGTCAAGTTCTTCTCGGACGAGGAGATGGCGGCTCTGCGTGAGCGCATGAACGTCGAGCCCGGCGACCTTGTGATGTTCGCCGCCGGTCCGCGCCTGCTCTCTGACGAGATCCTGGGCGGCATGCGTTCCCACATGGCTAACGCGCTCGAGATCAAGCGCGAGGGCCACGACTTCCTGTGGGTCGTCAACTTCCCGCTGTTCCACTTGGACGAGGATCGCAAGGCCTATGCTGCCGAGCACCAGCCCTTTACCCTGCCGACCGAGACCGACATCGCCAAGATCGAGGCCGACCCGCTGGCAGCCGGTTCGTGCACCTACGACTTTGTCATGGACGGCTTTGAGGCCGGCGGCGGCGGTATGCGTATCCACAACGCCGAGATGCAGATGTCCATGCTCAAGCTCCTGGGCTTTACCGAGGAGCGCGCCGAGTCGCAGTTCGGCTTCCTCATGGAGGCTCTCAAGTTTGGTGCACCCCCGATGGGCGGCTTCGCCCTGGGCCTGGACCGCGTGTGCATGCTGCTCACCGGCTCCGACTCCATCCGCGACGTCATGGCGTTCCCCAAGACGGCCAGCGGCTCCGACCTCATGTCGGGCGCCCCGAGTGCCGTTTCCGGCGCCCAGCTCAAGGACGTCAGCCTGCGC
>CALLSU010000119.1:0-12894 GCA_938011935.1 uncultured Collinsella sp. | reverse complement strand
TTCTGGACCTGCCGAGCACGCCGGGGTTTTGCGATAATAAACCCGCAGGTAGAGCGCTTGAGCATATGCGGTGTGGTCGGCCTATCGGGATTTTGCCGCATACTTCCGAAATTCAGGCGAATATCGCTCAAAATAACCGTCCATATAACGGAAAATAGGCCGCTTCCCCTAGTGGGAAGCGGCCTCAAGCCTTACGAGTAGACGATGGTAAAGGGTACTTCTGTTTCGGTCTCTCCTGTTGATGTGTACCTCATGCCCTCAAGGGTTACCGAGACCACTTGATTGACATTGATCAGCTTTGTCGGAACCGAGATGTTCTCCCCGCTATTGCGCGTCAGCGAAAAATAGGAATTGTACGCGCCTGCAGCATCGTCTTCGATAATCTGCTCCGATCCATCCTTGTAGGTAACGGTCAACTTTTTCGTGACTGCGTCAATGCCCAGATCATCGATGTGCGTCTGGATGGAAAACGGGCTAATCTCAAGAGGCGAGTCGTCGGAGCGGAGCTCCTTTGTATCGACGTACGCTCCGACGCTAAACTCGGGTGTCGATGCCTCGACATGCTTCGCATCCTCACCTTCGCCCTCCTTCCAGCTGATATTCCAGGTGACAGCATGTCCTAAATCTCGATCGCGATTCCATGAGGCAAAGTACATTGTGCCGTTAATGACCGTGTCGCTTGATGTGTCCTTGTCAATTGTGCAGCGTGTGTCAGCCCATTCCTCGCCGAAGTTCATGCTGGGCGTGCCGATGCCTTGTTCTTCTTCACCATAGAGAACAAGTTCGCCAGTCTCTGCTGCCGGCTTGTAGTAGTTAACACCATTTGGATTGGACAACGTAAACGTCACGGCACCGCAACCGTTTTTATCGATAGCCATATCATGAATGTCGAGTGTATAGCCGTTGCCCTCGACGGACAGATTGACCTTCTGTACTGAACCCTCCAAGCTTTGGGGCGCAATACCGTCACCAAACTCTCTGGTGTAGGTATATTTAGTCCCCGACGAGCCACCTTGAGTCCAGGTAATGGACTCTCCGTTGCCGTGGTTTCCCCAGGCAGAGGCAAAATAACTGGAATTGACGACGGCATAGGCGACCCCTCCGGTCGCCAGCACTCCGGCAAGGCATCCGATTACGGCAACATAGAGAGGCTTCGCGTGGCCCTTTCGATGAAGCGGCTCACCCGCAGCAGCATCAATAACACGGTCGGCAAGATCGCTATCGGCTTGGATGGACTCGAAGGCCTGCTTGATTTGATTGGATTTCACGGCCGCCCTCCTCTAGGATGAATTTGAGCTTCGATCTACCGCGAGCTAAACGCGTTCTAACGGTCGCGGCTGGCACATGCAATAACTCGGCAATCTCTGAAGTCGAGAAGCCCAGATAGTAATAGAGCACGATGGGGATACGGAATCGTTCCGGAAGCCGCATGACGTCTAATAGGACGGCCCTAGTCTCATCCTGCGCCGTCGAAAGCGAATCGGTCAGGTTCTCAATATCCTCCACACGCCTCCATGGCTTTCGAAAGAGCGATTTGCATTCATTGATCGTGACCCGGATAAGCCATCGGCGAAGATGCTCCCAGCTTTCAAAATGCGTATCGCTTTTGAGTAACTTTAGAAAGACGTCTTGAGCGACATCGTCGGCGTCAGCGCGATCGCGCAGGTACGTCAAAGCGATTCGGAACACGACATCCCGGTGGTCCTCGACCGCCTGTCTAAAAGCTTGTTCTTCCATAATCACCTCCCGGTGACGTTAATGGTTCTCAATGAGGCCCTCACCATAGATACGCTCTTGCCGGACTAAATGTTTCAAATTCAAGCAGGAAAAACCTACCAAAATTAATCCGTCCCTTTTTGGCAAGGGATCAACGGAACGCAACAGGTTGAGCATACGCAAGCGAGCGGCCCCCAGAGCGTACAAGATGGCATGAAAAAGGCAGGGCATTGACCTTTTGGTCATGCCCTGCCTTTTGAATGACAGATTGTAGCTCTGGGGACCGCGCAGCGACGGAGGTCGCCGCCGTTCGTTAGAACGGCGGAACTAATTACTCCTCGTCGTTGTCCTTGGCCTCTTCGGCGTCGTCAGTGTCCACGAGCTGGTTGAGCAGCTCGTCGAGAGAAGCCATGTCCTCGTTGATGGCACCGTTGGCGGGAGCCTTCTTGTCGTCGATCGGGGCGCCCAGGAGCTCCTCGTCGGCGTCGGCGTGATGCGTCGGAGCGGAGGTACCCAGCAGGATATCGTCCGGACCGTCGGGGCTAAAGACCATCTGCAGCAGCTGCGAGAGGTCTTCCTCGTCGGCAACGTCGTCGTTGTTCTCGAGGATGTAGAGCAGATCGTGGGCCTCGAGGCCGTCACGGAGCTCCTCGATCGCCTTGGCGCCGATGCCATCGATGCGCAGCAGATCCTCCTCGGACTTGCCAACCAGGTCGCCGACCGTCTCGATGCCAACCTCGCTGAACTTGTTGGTCCAGCGCTGCGACACGCCCAGGTCGTCGAACAGGTACAGACGAGCCTTCTCGGCGGAGATGGTGTGGCCGTTGCGGGTGAACGAACCGTCAGCACCACCGAACTCGTCGTAGCCGGCCCAGTCGAGCTGCTGCGGGAGCTGCTCGTCCAGGTCCTTGAGCTCCACAGGAGCCCACTCGGGCAGCGACTTGGCGTTGGGCGAAGCCGGGCCGTCGATGTCCACGTAGCCGTCGGCCGTGCGATACGTCAGCTTGGCGTTGGCGTACGGCTTGAGGCCGGTACCAGCCGGGATCTTCTTACCGACGATGACGTTGGACTTAAGGTCGAGCAGGTGGTCGACCTTGCCCTCAATGGCAGCCTCGGTAAGGACGCCGGCGGTACGGATGAACGAAGCGCTCGACAGCCAGGAGTCGATGTTGGACGCAACCTTGAGCGTACCCAGGATGACGGGCTCGGCCACGGGAGCCTGACCGCCCAGACGGGCAACGCGCTCGACCTCGTCGGCAAACTCGTAGCGGTCGACGTACTGACCAAGCAGGTACTTGGAGTCGCCGGGGTTGGTGATCTGAACGCGACGCAGCATCTGACGTGCGAGCACCTCGATGTGCTTGTCGTTCAGGTCGACGCCTTGGCTGGTGTAGACGTCCTTGACGCTCTCGACGAAGGTGTGCATCGTCGACTCGATGTCGGTCAGCTTGCGCAGGTTGCGGAAGTTAACGAAGCCCTTGGTGATCTGGTCGCCGGCGCGAACCTCGCAGCCGTCCTCGATCTCGGGCATGAAGCGCACCGAAGCGGGGACGCGACGCTCGTCGAGGACACGGGTGTGATCCTCGGAGTCGGTGAGCGTCAGCACGTACTCGGACTTCTCGGGCTTAATCGAGAGGTGGCCGGAGTACGGAGCCAGCTCGGCCTCGCGACCCAGGATCTTCTCGTTGACGTTGCCGACGATATCGAACATACGGCTGACCGTAGGCAGACCCTGCGTAATATCGTCGACGCCAGCGACGCCGCCGGAGTGAATGGTACGCATCGTAAGCTGCGTACCGGGCTCGCCGATGGACTGGGCGGCAATAATGCCGACCGCGGTACCGATGGCGACCGGACGACGGGTGGAAAGATCCCAGCCGTAGCACTTCTGGCACACGCCGTACTTGGAACGGCAGGTGAGCAGCGCGCGAAGCTTGACCTTCTTGAGGCCGGCATCGACCATCTTCTGGATGTCAGCGACCTTCTCGATGTAGCCGTCCTGCTCAAAGAGCACGGTGCCATCGGGAGCCACGACGTCCTCAATGAAGCAACGGCCGACGAGGTCGGTGTTGAGGTCGGTGGTGCCGGGGATGATGAGGTTGTAGGTGACGCCCTCGTGCGTACCGCAGTCCTCCTCGCGGACGATGACGTCCTGGGCCACGTCGACCAGACGACGGGTCAGGTAACCAGAGTCCGAGGTGTGGGATGCGGTATCGACCAGGCCCTTACGGGCGCCGTAGGTCGAAATGAAGTACTCGAGCGGCAGCAGGCCCTCGCGGAAGTTCGCCTTAATGGGAAGGTCGATCGTCTCGCCGGACATGTCTGCCATCAGGCCACGCATGCCGCCGAGCTGACGCAGCTGGGTCTTAGAACCACGGGCGCCGGAGTCGGCCATCATGTAGAGCGGGTTCTCCTCGTCGAACAAGTCGAGCATGAGCGCTGCAACCTTATCGGTACAAGCGGTCCACTCATTAACGACTTCGATGTGGCGCTCCGTCTCGTTGATGAAGCCCTCCTCGAAGTACTCGTTGATCTGGTCGACGTTGGCCTGGGCGCGATCGAGCAGCTCCTGCTTCTCGGCAGGGATGAGAGCGTCCCACACCGAGATGGTGAGGCCAGCGCGGGTAGCGTAGTGGAAGCCGGAGTACTTGATGGCGTCGAGGATCGGGCCGACCTTGGCCTCGGGATAGCGATCGCAGCAGTCCGCAACCAGCTTGGCCACGTCGCCCTTGACCATCTTGTAGTTCATGAACTCGTAGTCTTCGGGCAGGCACTGGCGGTTGAAGATGATGCGGCCGATAGAGGTCTCGAAGCGCGCGGTCTTGTTGCCGGTGACGTCGTAGTCGACAAACTCGTTCTTGCCGTTCTTGACGCGGAAGATACGGGTGCCGTCCTCGTTGATGACATTGGCGTCGGCAGCGGACACGCGGACCTGAATCTTGGCCTGCATGTCGACCTCGGAGCGGCAGTCATAGGCGTGCAGCGCGTCGTCGAAGCTGGCGAACACGTGGTTCTCGCCCGGCAGACCGTCGCGGACCTGGGTCAGGTAGTACACACCGATGATCATGTCCTGCGAGGGGATGTTGACCGGCTTGCCGGATGCCGGCGAGCGCAGGTTGTTCGCAGAGAGCATGAGCACGCGGGCCTCGGCCTGAGCCTGGCTGGACAGCGGCACGTGGACGGACATCTGGTCGCCGTCGAAGTCGGCGTTGAAGGGCGAGCAGACCAGCGGGTGCAGGTGGATGGCCTTGCCCTCGACCAGCACCGGCTCAAAGGCCTGGATGGACAAACGGTGCAGGGTCGGTGCACGGTTGAGCAGCACGACGCGGCCGTCGATGACCTCTTCGAGGATGTCCCACACAAAGGTGGCACCACGGTCGATAGCACGCTTGGCGCCCTTGATGTTCTCGACCTTGCCGAGCTCGACCAGGCGCTTCATGACGAAGGGCTTGAAGAGCTCCAGCGCCATGGTCTTGGGCAGACCGCACTGGTGCAGCAGCAGCTTGGGGTCGGTAACGATAACCGAACGGCCGGAGTAGTCGACACGCTTACCCAGCAGGTTCTGACGGAAGCGACCCTGCTTGCCCTTGAGGGCCTCGGCGAGCGACTTGAGCGGGCGACCGCCACGGCCAGAGACCGGGCGACCACGACGGCCGTTGTCGAACAGGGCGTCCACGGACTCCTGGAGCATGCGCTTCTCGTTGTTCACGATGATCGCAGGGGCGTCCAGGTCGAGCAGGCGCTTGAGTCGGTTGTTACGGTTGATCACGCGACGATACAGGTCGTTGAGGTCGGACGCGGCGAAGCGGCCGCCGTCGAGCTGGACCATCGGGCGCAGATCGGGCGGAATGACCGGGATAACGTCCAGAATCATGTTCGCGGGGCTGTTGCCACCCTTCAGGAAGGCGTCAACGACCTCGAGGCGTTTAACGGCCTTCTCGCGCTTCTGCTTCTGGGAATCCTCGTCGGCGATGATGGCCTTGAGCTTCTCGGCCTCGGAGGGGAGGTCGATGGCAGCGAGCAGGTCGCGGACGGCCTCAGCACCCATGCCACCCTTGAAGTACATGGAGTAGTAACGGGTCATCTCGCGGAACAGCGGCTCATCGGAGATGAGGTCGCGCTCGGTGAGCTTCATGAAGGCGTTGAAGGCATCCGTGCGGAGCTGCTTCTCATCCTTGCACTCTTCCTCGATGTCGACGATGCCGGAGGCGATCTCCTCGGGGGTCAGCGGCTCCTCGTCGGAGAACTCGTCAAAGTTCTCGGGGTCGCCCTGCTCCTTGAGGGACTCGATCTGGCGGGCGCACTCGGCATCGATCTCTTCCAGATCGGCGGCGAGCTCCTCGCGCAGGTCGTCGGCGTCGGCCTCGCGGGCCTCGTAGTCGACCTCGGTGATGATGTAGCTGGCAAAGTACAGAACCTTCTCGAGGTCCTTGGACTTGATGTCGAGCATACGGCTCATCGGGAAGCTCGTGGGGCTCTTGAAGTACCAGATGTGGGACACGGGAGCGGCGAGCTCGATGTGGCCCATGCGGTCGCGACGCACCTTGGCCGAGGTGACCTCGACGCCGCAGCGCTCGCAGACGATGCCCTTAAAGCGGATGCCCTTGTACTTGCCGCAGGAGCACTCCCAGTCCTTGGCGGGACCGAAGATCTTCTCGCAGAACAGGCCGTCCTTCTCGGGCTTGAGGGTACGGTAATTGATGGTCTCCGGCTTCTTGACCTCACCGTGCGACCAGGAACGGATCTGGTCGGCGGAGGCAAGGGAGATCTTTACCGAGTCAAAATCAGTAGCTTCGAAATCTGCCACAGTCAACTACTCCTTATCAGTGGTCGTGGCGGCGACAGCCTCGGGTGCCTCGGCGGTCTCGGCATCCTCGGCCTCGACGTCGGTGTCAACGCCGGCGAGCGCAGCCAGGTCGTCGAGAGCAGAGGTCTCCTCGGCGGTCACAGGGGCGGAGGCGTCCTCGTCGGCATCGTGCATGGGCTCGATGTCCAGTGCGAGGGAGCGGATCTCCTTGACGAGAACCTTGAAGGACTCGGGGATACCCGGGACAGGAACGTTCTCGCCCTTGACGATGGACTCGTAGGTCTTGACGCGGCCCACAGTATCGTCGGACTTGACGGTCAGGATCTCCTGCAGGACGTTGGAAGCACCATAAGCGTACAGTGCCCAAACTTCCATCTCGCCGAAGCGCTGGCCGCCGAACTGGGCCTTGCCGCCCAGAGGCTGCTGGGTAACCAGGCTGTAAGGGCCAGTCGAACGGGCGTGGATCTTGTCGTCGACCATGTGGCCGAGCTTGAGGATGTAGGACGTACCCACGGTAATGGGCTCGCGGAACTCCTCGCCGGTACGGCCGTCGAACAGACGGGTCTTGCCGCGCTCGTCAAGCTGGGTGACGAACTCGGGGCGCATGTGATCGCCAAAGGCAGCGGTGGCCTTGTTGAGCATGTTCTTGTTGGCACGACGAATGACCTCGGCGATCTCGTCCTCCTTGGCGCCGTCAAAGACGGGCGTGGCGGTGAAGAACGGACCGGGGACGTACTTGTCGGAGTCGGCCTGCTCGGTATCCCAACCGCAGGCAGCAGCCCAGCCAAGGTGGCACTCGAGCAGCTGGCCGACGTTCATACGCGAGGGAACGCCCAGCGGGTTGAGGATAACGTCGATCGGGGTACCGTCAGCCATGTAGGGCATGTCCTCGACCGGCAGAACGTTACAGATAACACCCTTGTTGCCGTGGCGGCCGGCGATCTTATCGCCCTGCTGGATCTTACGACGCTGGGCGACGTAGACGCGCACCTGCTCGTTGACGCCGGGGGCCAGGTCGTCGCCGTTCTCGCGGCTAAAGCGGACGACGTCGATGACGCGGCCGTAAGCGCCGTGAGGCATCTTAAGGGAGGTATCGCGGACGTCGTGGGCCTTGGCACCGAAGATGGCGCGCAGCAGGCGCTCCTCGGCGGTCAGAGCGCTCTCGCCCTTAGGCGTGACCTTGCCGACCAGGATGTCGCCAGGGCCGACCTCGGCGCCGATGCGGATGATGCCGTCCTCGTCGAGGTTGGCAAGCATGTCCTCGGAGAGGTTCGGGATCTCGCGGGTGATCTCCTCGGGGCCGAGCTTGGTGTCGCGGGCGTCGATCTCGTGACGGGTAATGTTGATGGTCGTCAGCAGGTCCTCGGCCACCAGGCGCTCGGACACGACGATACCGTCCTCGTAGTTAAAGCCTTCCCACGGCATGTAGGCCACGGTGAGGTTCTGGCCCAGTGCGAGCTCGCCGTGATCGGTCGAAGGACCGTCGGCCAGAGGCTCGCCCTGCTCAACGGTGTCACCGACGCGCACGAGCGGACGGTGGTTGATGCAGGTGGACTGGTTGGAGCGCTGGTACTTGGCCAGGTGATACTCGTCCATGCCGCCGGCATGCTTGACGATAATCTTGGCGGCGTCGGCAAAGATAACCTCGCCGGCGTTCTTGGCCAGGGTGACCTCGCCGGAGTCCAGAGCGGCGCGACGCTCCATGCCGGTACCGACATAGGGAGCGGCGGGGTGAACCAGCGGCACGGCCTGACGCTGCATGTTGGCGCCCATCAGCGTACGCTTGGCGTCGTCGTGCTCAAGGAACGGGATCAGCGTGGCTGCGACGGAGAGCATCTGACGCGGCGAGACGTCCATGTAGTCGACGTCCTCGACGGGCACGTCGGCGGGAGCGCCGAAGGAGCCGTCGAAGTCGCGGGTACGGGCGATCACGGTGTGCGGACGGACAAGCTTGCCCTCGGCATCGGTCGTGATGAACTCGTTGGTCTTGGGATCGAGCGGCGTGTTGGCCGGCGCGATGACGTGCTTCTCTTCCTCGTCAGCGGTCATCCAGTCGATCTGGTCGGTGGCAACGCCGTTCTCGACGCGACGGAACGGGGCCTCGATGAAGCCATACTCGTTGACGCGGGCGTAGAGGGCGAGCGAGCCGATCAGGCCGATGTTGGGGCCTTCGGGGGTCTCGATCGGGCACATGCGGCTGTAGTGCGAGTTGTGAACGTCGCGGACGGCCGTCGGCACGTTAGTGCGGCGGCTGGAGCCGGACTTGTGGCCGGCAAGACCACCAGGGCCGAGTGCGGACAGACGGCGCTTGTGGGTCAGACCGGTCAGGGGGTTCGCCTGGTCCATGAACTGCGAGAGCTGCGAGGAACCGAAGAACTCCTTGATGGAGGCCACGATCGGGCGGATGTTGATGAGCGACTGCGGGGTGATCTCGTCGATGTCCTGGGAGCTCATGCGCTCACGGACGACGCGCTCCATACGGCTCATGCCGATACGGAACTGGTTGGCGACGAGCTCGCCGACGGTGCGGATGCGGCGGTTGCCAAAGTGGTCGATGTCGTCGACCTTGAAGCCCTGCTCGCCGGCAGCGAGGGACAGCAGGTAACGCAGCGTCGCGACGATATCCTCGTCGGTGAGCACCGTGACCTCTTCCTCGGTGGTGAGGTTGAGCTTCTTGTTGACCTTGTAACGACCGACGCGGGCCAGGTCGTAGCGCTGTGGGTTGAAGAGCAGACCCTCGAGCAGGCTGCGGGAAGCGTCCACGGTGGGAGGCTCGCCCGGGCGCAGGCGACGGTAGATCTCGATGAGGGCGTCCTCGCGGGTGAGGGCGGTGTCGCGCTCCAGGGTGCGCTTGATCACATCGGAGTTGCCGAGCAGCTCGATGATGTCATCGTTGGTGACGGCGATGCCAAGGGCGCGCAGGAACATCGTGGCGCTCTGCTTGCGCTTACGGTCGATGGAGACCATGAGCTGGTCGCGCTTGTCGACCTCAAACTCAAGCCAGGCACCGCGGGACGGGATGATCTGGGCCTTGTAGATCTGCTTGCCCGAATCCATCTCGGAGCTGTAGTACACGCCCGGGGAGCGGACGAGCTGCGAGACGACGATACGCTCGGTACCGTTGATGATGAAGGTGCCCTGATCGGTCATCATGGGGAAGTCGCCCATGAAGACGAGCTGCTCCTTGATCTCGCCGGTCTCCTTGTTGGTGAGACGAACGTCGGTCAGAAGCGGGGCCTGATAGGTCATGTCCTTCTCGCGGCACTCCTCGACGGTGTGCGCGGGGTCGCCGAACTGATGCTCGCCGAAGGTAACCTCGAGAACATGGTTCTGGCTCTGGATGGGGCTGGATTCCTTGAACGCCTCACGAAGACCCTCGTCCTTAAAACGCTCAAAGGATTCCCTTTGAACAGAGATAAGGTTGGGGAGCTCCATGGCCTCCGGGATTTTCCCGAAGCTGACGCGCTTGCGCTCAGTGGCAGTGTATGCGTAGGTCACCAGGTTTTTCCTCCTTCACGGAAATGCTCGGTGGGTTGGCGAGGCATAGCTTCGCCAGTTATCGCAACCTAATAGTTTATCAGGTACCGACCGTTGGGCAAGAAAAGTCTTGACGTGATTGAGTTTTTGGAGTAGCAAAGTTTTTCGACAGAAAACACGCAGGTAGATGTATGTGTATCGAACATCTGTTCATAAATTTTCTGTGAACAGAGAGCCGGCAATCGCAGCTCTTATAAAAAAACGGGCGCGAACCGAGGTCCACGCCCGTAAATGTCGGTGCCCGAAGGCTTACTTGCGCATCAATCCGCCGCGCTCGTCGATGGCGTCCCAGAAGGCATCGGCAAAGCGGGGGTCGTTTGCAGCCATGAGGGCGTTAGTGGCCATCCAACCAGAGGGAGTGCCAGTGTCGTAGCCCGACAACGGGTCGATGACAACGGCGTACATGGCCTCGCGATCAAGCGAGCGTGCCATGGCGTCGGTCAGCTGGATCTCGCCGCCCTTACCGGCCTGCTGATCGGCCAGCAGGTCCATGACCAGCGGGCTCAGCAGGTAGCGACCGACGATGTACAGGTTGGACGGAGCAGCCTCGGGAGCGGGCTTCTCAACCAGACCGCCGATACGCCAGACAGCGCCCGGCTCTGCATCGGCAACGTCCTCGGCACCCTCGAGCGAACCGACGCGCTCACCGGCGATAACGCCGTAGCGGCTGACTTCCTCGGGCGAGCAAGCAGCGACGGCGATAACCGAAGCGCCACCGTGCTCCTTGGAAACGGCGAGCATCTTGTCGCAGATGTCGCGATTAGGCACGACGTAGTCGCCCAGAAGAACCAGGAAATTCTCCCCTGCTACGGCGTCGGCAGCAGAGCGGATAGCATGGCCGAGGCCCTTGGGCTCGTACTGATAACGGAAGTCGACCGGCATACCGCCAGCGTGGGCGACGGCATCGGCATAGGCGTTCTTGCCGCGCTCGCGCAGCAGGTTCTCGAGCGAGCGATCGGGCTGGAAGTAGTTCAGTAGCTCGGGCTTACCGGGAGAAGTAACGATGATGGCGTCGTCGACTTCCTCGGGGTCGAGCGCCTCCTCGACGACGTACTGAATGACGGGCTTGTCGAGCACCGGCAGCATCTCTTTGGGCGTGCACTTGGTGCCAGGCAGAAAACGCGTGCCAAGACCGGCGGCGGGGATGATGGCCTTCATGTTATTCAAAGATCCTTTCGCAGGCGCAAAAGCGCCCCATGCGTGCGGCACACAGCCGCAGACCAAATTGCGATACCCAAGCATCTTACCGCTGGAACTATATGTCGCTACAAGGCAGGGACAATTCTTCAGCAGGTCAACGCAAATTATTGCTCGAATGGTGCAATTTTATTGCCCAACGGCAGGACACCCGATACGACGCAAATCACAGAACATGGCAGTTTGAGCAACCGATACCGAGGGACCTAAAAACAAAAAAGACGGGGCTCGCAATGCGAACCCCGTCTGCAAAGGAATCTGGCGAGAAAGCCTGATTACTTGAGGGTGACAGCAGCGCCAGCAGCCTCGAGCTTCTCCTTGGCAGCCTCGGCGTCCTCCTTCTTGGCACCCTCGAGAACAGCCTTGGGAGCGCCCTCGACGACCTCCTTGGCCTCCTTCAGGCCAAGGTTGGTGAGCTCACGGACGGCCTTGATGACCTGGATCTTGTTGTCGCCGAAGCCCTCGAGCACGACGTCAAACTCGGTCTTCTCCTCGGCCTCAGCAGCGCCAGCAGCGGGAGCGGCGACAACAGCGGCAGGAGCAGCGGCGGAAACGCCGAAGGTGTCCTCGATAGCCTTAACGAGCTCGGAAGCCTCGAGAAGGGTCATTTCCTTAAGAGCATCGATGATCTCATCGGTGGTAAGCTTAGCCATTTCTAAGTCCTTTCGGTTTCCGTGTCTGTGCACGGAGATCAGTTAAAACACGGCGCGAATGCGCCAGGGGTGCGGCGTTGCCGCCGCGGGTGAAAACAGCGACTAGGCTGCCTTCTGCTCGGAGACCTGCTGGATCGAACGAGCGAGACCAGAGGAAACGCCGTTGACGCAGACAGCGATGTCGCGAGCGAAACCGGAGATGAGACCGGCGATCTGGCCGAGAAGCTGGTCCTTGGTGGGCAGCTCGGCGATAGCCTTAACATCATCAGCGGAAACGGCCTTGCCGTCGGAGATACCGCCCTTGATCTCAAGGACGCCCTTGGACTTAGCAGAGAAGTCCTTAAGGGCCTTAGCGGCCTCGACCGGCTCGGACTCGTAGAACACATAAGCGACGGGGCCGGCGAGGATCTCGTCGAGCTCGGGCTGCTCCTGGTTCTTGAGAGCGATCTTGACCAGGTTGTTCTTGTAGACCTTCATCTCGGCGCCGCACTCGCGAAGCTGATGACGCAGCTCCTGAGCCTGCTTAACCGTCAGACCGTTGTAGTTGACGACGAACAGACCGGCGTTCTCGGCGATACGGGACTCGATCTCTGCAACCTTGTCGATTTTGTACTGCTGGGGCATGAATTACACCTCCTCGAATTCTTTCCGGGCACGGTCCGCCACAAGGACGTGACGGGGGCATGTCCAAAAAGAAAGCCCCCGCGCTGCATGAGCGACGGGGGCGAGAAGACATATCTACTCGACCACCTCGGCTGGCGGGATATCCCATTAAGCTCACAGGCAATGCCCGTTTGCACCGGCTGTCTCTGGCAGCGGATTCGTGCGTGAACCGAAAGTATTATGGCGGGGACCCCGGCGTCGGTCAACGGGCGCGAGGATTCGTACACAAACCCTGCATACGCTCCGGTCCGAGGGGCCGGGTTGAGATTTTCGCTCGGTCAAGTCCTGGCTCGCACGAAGGCCACATTAAGTGGCCTTCGG
>CALLSU010000118.1:0-20994 GCA_938011935.1 uncultured Collinsella sp. | reverse complement strand
ACCGCCGCCCCCGCGAACGAAAAAGATAATACGATGCAACCTTGGGGGCTGTCAACGAAAACCTCTAGATACACGGTTCCGGGCGTATCTATATACCTTTGACCTGCGGTTTTGCTGTGTTTGGATATGAAGGATGGTGGATTTGCATGTAGCGGTAACATTTCCCGAGGGAACACTTTGTCGTAGTGGAGTACGCTGGCTGGAACGAACTTCGATAACGACTCATTTGCACCTATATATAGGTCGAGATCGGGCTTCCCTGGATCGATCGAGCGTGGATAATCTCCCGTTTGAAATCGAGCGTGGATAATCTCCCACTTTTGGTGTGCCCCCAAGGCCAAAGTGGCAGATTATCCACGCTCATTCTCCAGACGGGAGAACTATAGAGCCGCAACTACTCGGGCCAGGCCAAAGTAGACCCATAGAGCGGCTCACCCTTGGTGCAGGGGTAGCGACTCAAGTAACACGACGATAGCAAGTCGAAGAAATAAGTCATGGCATATTTCGAATAAACGCCGAGTCGGTCAATTCCGTTTCCCGCATTACCAAGACGATATATACGGTCAAAAGACCTCGATTTGTCATCGTTGCTAAACGCAGTAATTAGAATCTTCCTGCCCGAACGGCAATCAAGATACTCACGCGCCTGTGACGCAAATAGCCCGGAGACCGATACGAGAATTATCAATGACTGCGAAGCATCTCCCATGTTTTTCAATTCCGCGACGTTAGCCCCAGCAACTATGCGAACTATCTTGCCCGCATAAAACATTTCCTGCTGAAATCGTACGAGATTGGCGCTCACATTATTGGTGCACCAGATTTCAACGTTTTTATGGCCATCAATTTCGTCGGCAAGGTGCTTAATAGCAATATCGGACACGCCGCTTTCAACCTCAGCGAACATCTCGATCATGCGAACGTCGAGCTCTGCCCTGTACTCCTCGTAGCCAAATTCCTCCTCTCGATGGCTTAAGTCGCTTGGAAAGACTGATTGAGTAAATGATTCTTTCAAATCGCTAAGAGACTGGTAGCCCAATCGATTGCAGAAACGACGAACAGCGGAACGGGTCACGAATGCATCGCGGGTTATTGCGGCAACATTGATTTCGCTCGAACGCCTAATGTGAGCGACGAGATATCGAGCGATGGCGGCATCGTTTGACCCAAACTCGCTGTTGATGATGGAGCTAATGCGATTGAGCACATCGAAGTCATTGATATTCACGTGATCCCTCTTTCCGCTCTCCTCGAAATCATAGTTCATTTATTGAATCAAACAGCTTTGGTCGTTCTCCTATGATTCAAATCAGTTGACGTCATCTTAATCGTAATTCCGCCACACGTATCCACCGTGTTGAATGATGGAAAGGGGATTCATGGGCAACGTGAACAACATGCCGTTTCTCTGGGGTTCCGCCACGGCGTCTTATCAGTGCGAGGGTGCCTGGAACGAAGACGGCAAAGGCCTTGGCGAGTGGGATTTCTTTAGCCACACAAGCAATAAGAACATCAACCATGTTGACGGTGATGTATCTTGCGACTTCTACCATCGCTATGAAGAAGATATCCGCATGATGAAAGAAGGCGGACAAAACACCTATCGCTTCTCTCTTTCATGGAGTCGAATCATCCCCACGGGTATCGGCGAAGTGAATGAAGAGGGTATCGATTTTTATAATCGGGTCATTGATTGCTGCCTCGAAAATGGCATAGAGCCCAACGTTACGCTGTTCCATTACGATCTGCCATTCACGCTTGCTTGCAAAGGCGGATGGCTGAACAATGACATGGCAGAGTGGTTCTGCAAATACGCCAAGATTTGCTTTGAGCGCTTTGGAGACCGCGTCAAAATCTGGGCTACCGTTAACGAGCCGCATTTCTACAGCTACTGCGTAAACATGTTGGGCAACTATCCCCCCAATCGATCGCTCGACGTTCAGTCGTACATGCAGTTTCAGTACAACCTGATGCGCGCAAGCGCACTCGCAGTCCGAACATATCGTCAAATGGGCTACGACGGCATCATCGGCGCCGTCCACGATGGCGGCGTTGTCGAACTCGACCCGGCAACCGAGCACCCTGATGACGTATTTCGATACGCAGACTTTTTCGCCAATCGCATGATTCTGGCACCAGCGCTTCAGGGTCAACTGCCGCCAGAAATGGACGAAATCCTTGAAAAACTTGGCGTCTCGCTCTATCGATCCCCAAATGACGTAGAAGAATTCAGAGACGGTAAAGTCGATTTTATTGGACTCAACGTGTATTGCCGAGAGTATGTAACCGACTGGCACGGTGGAGAGCTTGCCGTTTCGGCGAACAATAAGGGCGGTTCGAGCAAAAAGGTCGAAGGAAAATGCATTGCGCCCTTGTTTGAAAGCGCCCGCGACAGCAATGTTCCCCGCAATAAATGGGGCCGCGAAATACTCCCAGGTTGCATGTATTCAACCATCATGGATGTCCACGAGCGCTATGACGCGCCCCGCATCTTTATTACGGAAAACGGACATGGCGCCTATGAGCAACCAGACGCAGACGGAATGATCCACGATGATGACCGCATCGAGCTTCTGGGCCAGTTCATCGAGCACATGATGAGGGCTAAGCGCGACGGCGCGCGCGTTGAGGGCTACTACCTCTGGTCGACGATGGATCTGTATAGCTGGATCAACGGCTACGAAAAACGATACGGACTTGTCCATATCGACTTCGAGAACAATCTGGAGCGCACCCCCAAAAAGAGCTGGTATTGGTACCGAGACCTTATCTCGAAGTATCAGGAGCAGGAAGGTTAGGAGAAAGAGATGAAATATCAGGCAATGTCCGAAACAGTCCTAAAGGCTGTTGGCGGCAAAGAGAACATTACATCGGTAACTCGTTGTGCGACGCGCCTTCGCATCGACGCACGAGACACCTCGATCATCGATCTCCAGCTCGCCAAATCGGCCGATCAGGCGCTCGGGGCAGTAGTCAGCGGTGGCCAGCTTCAGGTGATCATCGGCCCCAACGTCACCGAGGCTTACAACGACTTCCTCGACTTCGCGGGAATCGAAGTCGGCGGTGGCACGGTTGCCGACGATGCCCAAACCGCCAAAGACCTTGCAGAAGGCATTAAAAGCGGTAACACCGCCATGGGCTTGATTGAGAAATTCGGGAACGTCTCTGCACAGGTATTCATGCCCATCGTCCCGGCGCTCATCGTTGGCGGACTCATTCTTTCGATCAAGAATCTCCTGGTCAATTATTGCGGATTGAGCACCGATAGCGGAACCGCCCAGGTCCTGTTGGCGATCTTTAGCGCTTCGTTTAGCTTCTTACCCGTTTATCTTGGTTATCAGCTCGCGGCCGTCATGAAGATGCAGCCCATCATGGGCGCATTGCTGGGCGCGATCATGATCAGCTCGTCCATTAGCGGTGCCGAGGGTCTCGACTTTCTTGGTATTCCCATCCCGACGAACGACTATTCGAGTACGGTAGTGCCCATCGTACTGGGCGTTGTATTCATGTACTTTGTCGACCGCGGCCTTCAGAAGATTATTCCCGACGTTACCAAACTGTTCTTGAAGCCGCTGCTCACCATGATCATCGTCGTGCCCGTCGAGCTTATTATCCTTGGCCCCGCCGGCAGCATGATGGGCTACGCGCTGAGCGATGCCGTCACGTGGCTTATGGACAACGTGGCATTTATCGCTACTCCGATCCTGGCAGCCCTTAACCCCTATTTCGTCATGCTCGGTCTCGATAAGGCTTACATCGCAATCGAAGTTACGAGCCTGGCGCAGCTCGGTTGGGCACCCATTATCTTTGGATTCATCTCGAACCTCTGCATTGGCGGCACGAGCCTCGCCCTGGCAACTGCCATGAAGGGAAACAAAGAGAAGAGGGGTATGGTCACCACGGTTGCCGTCACCGCACTCTGTGGCGTAACCGAGCCCGCGTTCTACGGTTGCCTCATCGAGCGTCCCCGCCTGCTTGTCGGCACGGCAATCGGCGCGCTCTGCGCTGGACTCCCTGCAGGCATCTTTGTTCTGAAAGAGTATGTTGCGGGAGCATGCCCCGGCCTTCTTTCGGCACTCATCTTTATCGCTCCCGATGGGTCCATGGGTAACTTCGTGCTGGCATGCGTTGTCGCCATCATCGCCATCGTCGTCTCCTTCATCGCTGCACGCGTGATCATCAAGAAGAACCCCAGCTATATTGAGTAGATGCCCGCTGTTTGCATTGGGGACATCCTCGGCAGACCATTAGCAAGAACCCAAGAAGTTCCTTAGGAGCTCGATTAATCCATTCGGATTCCTGAGGCACAAACGGCCCCGATTCCACAATGAAATCGGGGCCGTTGTTTCTAAAGCCGTCGATAGACAATCGGTGTTTACCTTAGCTCCCTATCCAAGTTAATTATCCACGCTCGTTCTCCGGTCGGGAGATTTTCTTCGCTCGCGTATCCAGAAATCCACGCTCGAGCAGGACATCCAGATCCGCGCCCGCCCTTGTCTCGATCTGCAACAGCAAGAGGCCTATTCCGCTTCTACATGTTACAGATCAAGATATTCCTAAAACACCCTAAGTTTCATCTCAATCTGTAACAGTTAGATGCCGAATATCGGTCTTGGTGTTGCAGATTTAGACAAACTGGAGGACGAGACAAACCAAAAACGGGATGGGCGCTAACCCGATGGCGCACCACCTAAATAGAAACGGGCTCTGTCCCATATAGAGACAGAGCCCGAAACTCTCATGGAGCCAGTGACAGGAATCGAACCCGCAACCCACTGATTACAAATCAGTTGCGCTACCGTTGCGCCACACTGGCACACTTGGCGCTTTCGCGCGAAGCCTGTTTAGGATAAAGGAATTGAGGACGGGGCGCAACAGGCCCTTCGACCGACCACATCTCAAAAACCGTTCGTCAGAACGAACAGTTTTATCTGTTCGTCAAAACATAAACCTATTCGTTTTGACAGCTGCAAACCCGCAACCCACTGATTACAAATCAGCGGGTAGACCAATCTAGGAAACGGCTCTCTGCCGCAACTCCCCTACCGTCCGCGCAGGGCCTTGAGCTTGGCCAGGGCATCGGGGCTCAGGCGACTGCCCAGGGTCATCTTGATCTGCGGGGCTTCCTCGGCCTCGTGAACGTCGTTGTCGATCTGTTTGATCTCGTCCACCAGCATACGGCTCGAGATGCGCGTGACGCCCTTGCCCATGACGACGGCCTGTATTGTGCCGTCACTCGATACCACGGAGCACGCGCGGCCTTCCTCACGCGCCTCGATGCAGAGCTTCTGCACCACGGTATCGGCAGAGACGCCCGTCGGCGAGAACTCGATGCGCACGCCGCGGGCCGGTAGGTTGGGGCGCTCGTTGGAGATGTTGCCCGCGCCGTCGAACACGATCACGGCCTCGTAACGGCCCTGGGCAAACGCCGCGACATCGTTGATAAGCGCAGTACGAGCCATATCGTGGACGTCGCTGGAATATGGATCGTCGGAATGGTCGTAGACGAGCTTTTCGTAGCGCGGCGTGCAGTGAATCACGTTGTAGCCGTCGACCACCAGCAGCTCGGGCTTATTGGAGTGCACCGTCGAGACCGGGTCGGCGATGGCCTGCGCAAACGCATTGCCGCCCACGCCATAGGTCGCGGCCGAAACAATCGGCTTGGCCGAGCCCTCGCCAAAGCGCTTGGCCTTGGACTTGGCGCGGTTCTTCTTGGACATGCGCTACTCCTCCCCCATGAGCTCGCCGGCATTGCGGCGCAGCCACTCAAAGCACAGCGCGGTGGTCGCCTGGGCCACGTTGAGACTCTCGGTCATGCCGCGCTGGGGAAGCTTGGTCAAAAAGTCGCATTTCTCGAGCACCAGGCGCGAGATGCCGTCGCCCTCGGAGCCCATGACGAGCGCAACGCGGCCCTCGAAGGGAGCATCCCAGCAGCTGCCCTCGGCGTGCTCGGAAGCACCGCCCACCCAAAAGCCGGCGGCCTTGAGGTCGTCAAGCGCTCGGGCGATATTAGGAACCTGCGCGATGGGCAGGTGCATGACGGCACCAGCGGAGGTTTTGTAGCTGCCCACGGTCACACCGGCGGCGCGCTTGTTGGCAATGATGACGCCCGCTGCGCCCACGACCTCGGCAGAGCGCACGATCGCACCAAAATTGCCATCGTCGGTCACATGGTCGAGCACGACGACGAGCGCCGGTCCTTCACCCGCGCGATCGAGAATATCGGCGACATCGGCATAGGGGAAATTGCCCACCTCGAGCGCAATGCCCTGGTGAGCGCCATGGCTCGACAGCGCATCGAGCTGCGTGCGCGGCACATACTTAATGCGGACGTCCGCGGCGTTGAGGTCGTCGACCAGGCGCGACAAGGCGGCATCGCGCTCCCCGCCCTCGGCGATGAGCGCGCACTTGACGGGAAAGCCGGTACGCAGTGCCTCGGCGGCAGCACGACGACCTTCGATAAACTCGCCCTTGGGAACCTGAACGTTGTCGCGGTTGCGATCTCGCTGCGAACGCGCAGCCTGGGCTTGGGAGCGCTCGCGCTGGCCCTTGGGAGTGGCAGCGCGGTCGTTGCGGCGAATCGGACGCGAGCCAGAAGCAGCCTGCTTGCCTCCACGCGGTGCACGTTTGCGATTGTCGGCCATAAAACGGCCTCCTTAAATAGATAACGAACAAGAATCGACCGTCCGAGCCACGGCACCTTGCCTTTCAATCGTTGGGCATGACCACCAGGTCTATGCCCTCCTCTTTCAAGGCAATCTGCCGCACCTCGAACGGTCGACAAATACTAGAGACTCTTAATACGAGTACCCGCGGCCGTATCTTCAATCGTCAGGCCCAGGTCCTTGAGCTGGTCGCGGATGGCGTCGGCCAGATCCCAGTTCTTGGCGGCACGGGCCTCGGCACGGGCCTCGAGAATCTTGGCAGCGGCCTCGTCCACGTCGTCACCCGTGTAGGCGACCAGGCCGGCGGCAACGCCCAGCAGGCCCAGCGGCAACTCGACCTTGGGCTCGGGGAGCTCGACGCCAAACGTATCGAGCAGCTCGACCAGCGTATCGGCAGCAGCAAGCGCAGCGGCCTTGTCGGCAGCGTCGCCCGCCTGCTCCAGGTACTGGTTGCACTCGGTCACAAAGCCAAAGACAGCACCCATGGCACCGGCAGTGTTAAAGTCGTCGTCCATGCACTCCTTAAAGGCGGCACGGGCCTCGGCGGCCTTAGCGGCAAACGCCTCGGATGCTGCCTCATCGGCATCGGCCGTCGCATGGTTCGCGGCCCAGCGCAGGTTCTCGACCGTACCGGCAATGCGTGTGAGCGAGTTCTCGGCACCATCCAGACGCTCCCAGGAGAAGTCAAGCGGCGAGCGATAACTCGTCTGCAGCATCAGCAGGCGCAGGGCCGCGGCAGAGTGCTGTTCGAGCACCTCGGCCAGCGTAAAGAAGTTTCCGAGCGACTTGGACATCTTCTCGCCGTCGACCAGCAGCATGCCCGTGTGCATCCAGGTGTTGGAGAAGCCCTGGTGCCAGGCGCAGGTGGCCTGAGCGCACTCGTTCTCGTGATGCGGGAAGGCAAGGTCGGAGCCGCCGCCGTGGATGTCGATCGGAGTGCCCAGGTAGCGATGCACCATGGCGGCGCACTCGGTGTGCCAACCGGGACGGCCTTCGCCCCAGGGGCTCGGCCAGCTGGGTTCGCCGGGCTTAGCGGCCTTCCACAGGGCAAAGTCGAGCGGATCGTTCTTGTCCTCGTTCTCCTCGATGCGCGCGCCAACCATAAGGTCGTCGATGTTGCGGCCCGAGACCTGACCATAGTTGGGATCGCTGCGCACGGCAAAGTACACATCGCCGTTATCGGCTGCGTAAGCGTAGCCCTGCTCGATAAGCGTCTTGATCATGGCGATCATGGGGCCGATCTCCTTGGTGGCGCGGGGGCGCACATCGGGATCGAGCACGTTGGCGGCGCGCATGACGCCGATAAACTTGTCGGAGAACTCCGTCGCGACCTCGGCGGCCGTTCGGCCCTGCTCGTTGGCGCGCTTGATGATCTTGTCATCGACATCGGTGAGGTTCTGGGCGAACGTGACCTCGTAGCCGCTCGCGATGAGCCAGCGACGAATCACGTCAAAGCTGATGAACGTGCGGGCATTGCCGATGTGGATGTTGTCGTAGACCGTGGGGCCGCACACGTACATGCGGACCTTGCCGGACTCGATGGGCTGGAACTCTTCCTTTTTATGGGTAGCGCTGTTGTAGATACGCATTCGTTACTCCTTAACGGTTTTCTGTAGCAGGCAGACGGCCCAGGCACCGATTCCCTCGCCCTGGCCTTCCCAACCGAGCTTTTCGGTCGTAGTGGCGGCGACGCCCACGTTTTCGACGTCAACGCCCAGGGCATGGGCAAGGTTGGCGCGCATGGCATCGCGGTGCGGAGTGATCTTGGGTTGCTGACAGGCAATGGTGCAATCGGCATCGACAAACTCAAAGCCCAGCTCGCGCGCATAGTCCATCACGCGAGCGAGCAGCACCATCGAATCGGCACCCTCGTAGGCGGGATCGGTGTCGGGAAATAGCCTGCCGATGTCTCCCCCGCGGCAGGCGCCCAGAATGGCGTCGGCCAAGGCATGCGCGAGCACATCGGCATCCGAGTGGCCCAGCAGGCCGCGCTCGTAGGGAATGTCGACCCCGCCGATGATACATCGACGCCCCTCCACCAAACGGTGGACGTCGTAGCCGTGGCCAATGCGCAGGTTACTGAACATGGGGAAGGTCCTCTCCCTCGGCCATGCGGCCAAGCAGAATCGCGGTTACGGGACGCAGGTCCTCGGGCACCGTCACCTTAAGGTTATCGCGCGGGCTCTGGACACAGCGGACGCGGGCGCCCATGCGCTCGACCAGCGAAGAATCGTCGGTCCCGATAAAGCCCTCGGTGATAGCTGCGGTGTGGGCGCGCTTCATGGCGTCGACGCTAAAGATCTGCGGCGTCTGCGCGGCCCAGTAGAGCTCGCGCGGCGGCGTCTCGACGATATTGTCGCCGTCGACGATCTTGAGCGTGTCGATCGCGGGCTGGCCGCACACGACGCCGTCGAGCGAGCGGTCGCCCACAAGCACGTCGATCGCATGATCGATGGCCTCGGTCGTGATGAGCGGACGGGCGCCGTCGTGGATGGCGACATATTCGAAACCCGCCGGTACCGCATGCACGCCGGCACGGGTGGAGTCCTGGCGGGTATCGCCGGCATCGGCAAAACTGATGGGCGTGTCATAGTCAAACGGGTCGATGGCCAGGCGGCGCATCTCGGCACGGCGCTCGGCAGGGCACACCACCACGATGTGGCCGACCTTGTCGCTACGATCGAACGCGCGGATGGACCAGCTCATAAGCGGACGACCCGCTACATTGACGAGCTGCTTGCCACCGGGGTTACCAAAGCGCTGGCCGCTGCCACCGGCAACGACCACGGCGCATACGGGCGCCATTATGCGTTCCCCTGTTTGGTGCCCTTCATGCGGTACAGGGAGTCCGCAAGAATGGCAGGGTTGTTAACGCCAAAGTCGCCCAGGCGCTCCGGATCCTCGCTGATGTCGTCCATGAGCTCCTGCAGCGATCCATACTCGTCGACGATTTTCTCGGCCACGCCGTCGCGCACGACGGACACGCGCGAAAGCGTGCGCAGGCCCAGCGGTGTCATGACGGAGTCCTCGTCCAGGTCGTCGTAACCCAGAACCGCCGCCACATGCTGCGGGTCGGACAAGTCCTTGGGCGTCATACGGCTCAGGTTGGCGCGGATCTTTTCGGCATTGGCCTCGGAAGAATCGCTCGCGTAGTCGCGAATCATCAGGTCGTACTCGGTATCCATGCTGGAGCCGGCGAGCTGCTCGAGCTGCATCTGCACGAGCTTGCCCTGGTTGCCCAACTTGACAATGCAATCCTTAAGCTCAGTCTTTGCCTGCTGCATGATCTCGAAACTCGAGAAAATGCCGGTGATGTCGGCGAGCGTAACGTAGTCGTCGAGCTCGAGGGCCGTCAGGCGCAGCAGGGAGCGATCGAGCGACTGACGGGTAGTCTGGAGCGTGGCGACGAGCTGGTTGACCGAGCTCATGATGGTGGTGACGGGCTGGATCTCGTAGCTCTTGCCGTGGACGTACACGTTGACGACGGCACGACGAGCCGAAACCGAGATCACGATGGCGTCGGTGAGCACCGACATGCGAGCGGCAGTACGGTGACGCATGCCCGTTTCACTCGTGGCGAGCGAGGGATCGGGATTGAGGTGGAAGTTGGCGCGCAGGATCTGGGTGAGGTCGCCATCGATGACGATGGCACCGTCCATCTTGGAAAGCTCGAACAGGCGGTTCGAGGTAAACGAAATGTTGAGCGGGAAGCCGTCGTTACCGGCAGCGAGTACGTTTTCGGTGTCGCCGACGCAAATAAGAGCGCCCAGGTGACCAGCAATGATCATGTCGAGGGCGGTGCGGATCGGCTGGCCGGGGGCAGTCAGGCGAATAGCCTGTTCCATACGCTTTTGCAGCTCGTTCTTATCCAAGGCATCGCTCCCATCGTATACGCTCCATAAACGCTAAATAGTTTCTCACGGTTTGCCCCCGCAGCGCTTGCGAAATCCGATGCTTACAGAATGAGCGAACACCGCTGGGGTAGTCAAAAGAGCCCCAACCCAAATGAGCTGCTTATGTGGTAGCATCGGGATTCACATGAATGAGGGAGTAGTCGCGTGACCGGGTTCGCCTCCGGTGGCGCGGTAAGTCAACACACTGGCCGATGCGGCCTGGCTTGCCTTAATGAACGAGACTCGTGGCTGTGCGCGCAACGCGTACGCCACGGGTCTTTTTTGTTACTCCCCCAAGAGGTACACGCGGGCCCGCCCGCAGAGAGGGAGTCAGACTATGGGACTCGCAGAGCTCGTGCTGCTCGCCGTTGGCCTTTCGATGGACGCCTTTGCCGTATCCATCTGCAAGGGCCTTGGCATGAAGAAGATCGACCTTAAAGTCGCCGCGGTGCTCGGCCTGTTCTTTGGCGGCTTTCAGGCCGGCATGCCCGTAATCGGATGGGCGCTTGGCAGTCAATTCATGGGCATCATCGGACCCATCGACCATTGGATCGCCTTTATCCTTTTGGCCTTTATCGGCGGCAAAATGCTGTGGGAAGCCTTTACCGAGGACGAGAATGAAGGCGACGGCAAGGATGCCGAAAAGATTGACCTGGGCGAGTACCTGATCCTCGCCATCGCCACCTCAATCGACGCCCTAGCCGTAGGCATCTCATTTGCGGCGCTCTCGGTTGACATCGTTCCCGCTGTATCGCTTATCGGCGTCACAACGTTTATCTTCTCCATCGCCGGCGTAGCGATCGGCCACACCTTTGGCGCGCGCTACGAAAAACCTGCCACCATCGTGGGCGGCATCGTGCTCATCCTCATCGGGCTTAAGATCTTGCTTGAGCATCTGGGGATTTTGGCGCTGTAACGCCAAACGCAATCGCTCAAAACTCAACGCCAGTAGCATCACGAATAGTCCCCGCCCAACGGGGTTCTCCCCTCCGCAGGCGTTTCGAAACCCGCCCCCATCCCGGATTCCCACGCAGCGGCCGCGTTCACCGCCGACACGGGGACCCCTAGCTCCCCCGCGACGCGGCAGACCCTCGGCTGCCCCTCGTAAAGGATGCAGAAGACGCGCTCGAGGTCCGACGGTTCGACCAGGCTGCACCGGCAGTCCGCGTACAGCGCGCAGCCCCTCCCGCGCGGGTCGCCGCCCGAGCCCTCATCCGGCTCGTGATGGCGCACCTCGACCCAAAGGCCCTCCGACACGTCATCGAACCCGAAATCGAGCTCCGCCTGGACGCTCTCGCCGAACGCATCGCCCAGGACGAGCTCCGGCACCTTCGTCATACGGCCGTCCAGCCACTCAATCTCTATCATCGTACGCATGGTGCAAGCCTCTTCCGGCACGGGATTGTCAGCTCAAACCGACCCTTACCCATACGGACGAACATAGCTCGCCAGGGGAAGCCCCTGAAGGCCGTGCGCCACAACATGAGGCCGAATCCGCCCCCGGCTGGACAGGCCAACAACGAAGGAGCACACGGAACCGGCGCGGCGTTACAACCGTCCCGGCAAGCGTGTCACTTGGTCAAGTCATGATGCCGACAAACCCGGAAATGCTCCAACGGAGCGCCGAACGAGCGTAACAATATAAAGCCGTGCAACACGCGTTGGACGACCAGAACATCCCAAACAAAGGCCTGTCGGTCCCACCTTCAAGCCCAATAGCAAAATGTGCATCAGCGGAATTGCAGCGATACAAGTCTCAACCATCACACCGCAGCGCGCCTAGTCCCACTCATCCTACTGCAAATGTCCCAGAACGAGAAAACGACCAGCTTAACATGCCAACCTTTATATCCGCACGCGCGTAATTCAACTCATAAGGACCGGTTATCCCTTACCTGTGACACAATCTCAAACGCACAGAACAGAATCATCAGTCCAATCATCGCATAAGAGGCAGCCGAACCTTCAAACACTATTCCACAAAGAACAATCTCCGCGCCGCCAATAAGAACTGTTATCAGGCGCTCTGCCTTTTTGCTCTCGCCGCTCGCATAAAAAGGCGGCAAAGCGCACAAGATCACATATAGCCCGGGAAGGGAATACAGGATCGATAGTCCAAGCCCCCCATCAACCGCAGTGTTTTGCGTAAGAATCAACTGAACCCAAACGGCAATCATCACTGAGCAGGTTGTCGATAAAAGAAGGCTAGAAATATAGCACGCAAGAAAGTCCCGTCGCATTCGAACAGAGAAATCCGCGAACTCTCTTCGCCGCGTGGAAACAATAAGGTACACAGAAATTGCAATAGAACCAATCAGAGAAAACAGCGGAACAACCAGCAATTCAAGCTTATTACCCCATCGATCAACCACACCCCCACTCCAATGAGCGGGAATTGTATCAGGGAGGGCTGACCAAGCCGCCCATAGAATCAGAAATGGAAGAATAGAGAGGATGAAAGATGATAACACTGCAGTAATTTTTTTCGAGGCTCTCATCGATTCCGCATCTCCTTGTGCGCTCACATTCCACTCCGTCTTAAATCAAGTAAAAATAATAGCTTGAATGCAAATTTGTTTTAATTATTGGTTGATCTCATTTCCATTCTTAATAATTGTTATCTTGATTTTATATCGATTATTCGATATATAGTAATATAAATTGTGTTCAAGGAGGGCACCATGATCCGTATTCGCTCCATAGAGCTCTCAAATGTGAAAAACGTTGCTAACGGCACGATCGGCTTCAAGGACAGCCCCTTCGGTTCCAGCGTGATGGGAATATACGGTCAGAACGGATCGGGCAAGACCGCCGTCGTCGAATCCCTCGCGCGAGTCCAGGATTTGATGTGCGGCTTTCCGCTCGACCGTGAAAGCGTCGATCTGATCGGCCCCTCTGCCGAGTGCGCCAAAATCAGCATCGAGGTCGAGGTGACGGAGGGTTCCCCTTCCTCGCTCGGCTTCGTAGGCGGGCTCGGCGGCACCGTAGCGGC
Source organism: uncultured Collinsella sp. (assembly GCA_938011935.1). GTDB lineage: Bacteria > Actinomycetota > Coriobacteriia > Coriobacteriales > Coriobacteriaceae > Collinsella. The sequence continues at coordinate 7,444 of CALLSU010000118.1, read as the reverse complement.
CGGGAAGCCCTTCACAGTTTGCTACTCGTTCTCCTTCGACAGGCTCGACGACAGACCGCGCCTCCTCTCCGAGGACCTCTCCGTCCGCGCCGAGGGGCTCGTCAAGAGAAGGCTCGCCGCCTACGATGCGGCCGATACCGAGGACAGCCAGAACCTGAAGCCCGTCAACAGGTGGCGGGCACTCAGAAATCTCGCCGGAAGGGAGGCCGACCTCGACCTCACCGTCGCACGGCGCTCCCCCGACCTGCAGGGCTCCTCGAAGCTGTTCTCGAACGCCATGGTCGCCTTCGCGGTCGCCGCGAGAAAGTCCTATCTCGAGCGCCTCGGAAATAACTCCCTATCCGAGGCGGCGAGGACGGCGTACGAGAGCGTATTGGTTCCACTCATGGACTCCACGACGCTCCTGAACAGGTTCGCCGACGATAAGATGAGGGTCTGTGACACGCGCCGAAGCGCGGCGCTGGCGTTCAACATCTTCCTCCTCGCCTCCCCGGGCAGCAGCACAGGCGGATGGTCACCCGAGGAGGCCGGAAAGGCCCCTGTCATCCGCGACGTGTCACTCCCTATCGATCAGACAACGGTCCTCCCCTCAGAAGTCTGCGACTCGGTCCGCAAGACCGTCGAGACCATCAACTGCGCGCTTGGGGCAATCGTTCCGGGACTCAGCATCCAAGTGAACACCCTCCACGGCGAAACGATGGAAGACGGCACACCGGGCGAGCGCGTCGAGCTCCTATCATGCCGGCAGGGGGTACGCGTCCCCTTCAGAACAGAATCGGAAGGAATCAAGAAGATCGCATCGATGCTCGGCTGGCTGATAAACGTCTTCAATGACGACAGCGCCTGTCTCGTCGTTGACGAGATCGACTCCGGAGTGTTCGAGTTCCTGCTCGGCGAGCTCCTCGAAGTCGTGACCGAGCAGGGCAAGGGCCAGCTCATCTTCACCGCTCACAACCTGCGAGCGCTTGAATGTCTCCCGGTCGGATGCCTCGTCTTCTCGACCTCCAACCCCAACAACCGCTACATCGGGTTCCGGGGCATGGCACCCTCGAACAACCTCAGGAACCAATACCTGAGAGCCATCAACCTCGGGGGGCAGAAGGAACAGCTGTACGAGCCGACCAGAACCTCCGCGATAGGCTCCGCCCTCCTTGAGGCTGGAAGCCCCCAGGCCCTCGACTTCGACTCCCTTCTGTCCTCCATGGGAGGCGAGTGACCATGGCAAGGGAGAAGCGGGTCGTCCTGATTCTCGTGGAGGGGCCGAGCGATGAAAACGCGCTCCTCGAGCCCATGCAGGCCGCGCTCAACTTCGCCGCAAACGGTGCACCGCCCGAGGCGAGGGCGCTCGCCTTCCACTGCGACGTTACCACGGTGCGACCCTTCTCATGGGAGGCCTCCTTCGCCGTCAAGGACAGGGTGCGCGACACCGTGCGCCAGTTCGTCGTCGACCGCATCGCGTCGCGGCACGAGTACGAATGGACCGACCTCGACCGGATCATCCACATCGTCGACCTGGACGGCGCCTTCATACCGAACGAGTGCATCGTCGAGGGGGACTGCGATGGATTCGTCTATGGCCGCGACTCTATCACCGCCCGGGACACCGCTAGGGTGGTAGACAGAAACGAGAGAAAGTCTGCCGCGCTGCTTGAGCTCGCGGGCACGCGCGAGCTCAAGCACAGAAAACACGCAGTCCCCTACAGAGTCTACTTCATGTCCCGCAACCTCGAGCATGCGCTCTACGGCTCCGTACGCGAATTCAGCGATGACGAGAAGAGGCAGCTTTCCGCAGCCTTCGGCAAGAAATACCGGAACGACCCCGAGGGTTTCATCAATCTGCTCCGAAGCGGGGACGTAAAGGTTCCGGGCGATACCGTGGAGGAGACATGGCGCTACGCCCGGGAAGGCACTAATTCCCTCCACCGGGGCTCAAGCCTTCACCTCTTCTTCTCTGACTCTGAACCGGAATCTCCGCCCCGGCCATCCGCTCCCTAGGATCCGAAAGCCCGAATGTCGTGCTGGCGCTTGTGCGAGACGATCAACTTTCGGCAGTCGCTGCTCCCCGTTTTGATCGCATGGCTCTTCCCCGTCGCCCTCCAGCGCCGGGGGTTCCCCTCCATCGCGAAGAGGTAATCCCCGTCCGGCCTTGCCGTCTCTGTAACGCCGAGCCTCCCGACGCGCCTCAAGGAAGGCGGGGTCGTCCCGGGAGAGTGGACAAAACTATAGAGACACGTTCCAAATTGACTAAAGGGTGATATGGGTTAGACGCCAGGCAATTTCCCATTTCTTAAAAGAAGAGAGGGGGCACCTGTCGCAAAAGACCGGGTGTCCCCTCTCGTAATGTCATTTGCAATCCGCTAGCACGTGGCTCGGACCGCTGCCGGCGTGACCTTTACGCGGCAAGGCGCTTGAGGACGTCGATGAGCAGCTCGTAGAAGCGCTCGGCAGAAGCGAGCTCCATGCTCTCGTCCGGGGTGTGGACATCGGAGAGCGTCGGGCCCACGGCGATGGCGTCCAGACCGTGCAGGGCCTCGGCAAACAGGCCGCACTCAAGGCCGGCGTGAATGGACTCGATGCGCAGCTCGGAGCCAAAGAGCTCACGATAGCTCTCGACAAAGACGTCGCGGACCGGCGAATGCTCGGCATAGCTCCAGCCGGGATACTCGAACTCAAACTTGGCGTCGAAGCCCAGGACATCGGCCAGCGTCTGCAGGCGGTCCTTGAACTCGTCCTGCAGCGAGGTGATCGAGGAGCGCGGGGACAGCATGATCTTGACCTCGTCGTCAGAAGTGGCAACCACACCGATGTTGGAGGAAACCTCGACGGAGCCGTCGGTGGCGACGTTGCGGCGAATCACGCCGTTAGGGGCAAGACGCAGGGCGCGGATGAGGGCAAGCGCGGACTTCTGGTCCATGGCCTCGACCTCAGCGTTATCGGCAATCTCGACGGTGCAGGTAAAGCCGGGGTCGAAGACCTCGAGCTCGGCAGTGACGTCGGCGATGATGCCCTTTGCGATCTGGGCCGCGGCCTCGGCGGCAGCGTGGTCGGCGTAGACCAGAACAGCCTTGCACTCACGGTTGATGGCGTTGTCCTTGGTGCCGCCGTTAAAGCTAACGATGGCGGGCTCGCCGGCAACCATCAGGCGGTCGATGATGCGGGCCATGATGAGGTTGCCGTTGCCGCGCTCTAGGTTGATATCGTTGCCGGAATGACCACCCAGTAGGCCGGAGATGTCGAGCGTGAGGGTGCTGCCGGTCTTGTGCTCGCGCACGATGGGGCAGGCGTAGGTAACAACGACGCCGCCGGCGCAGCTGACGGTGGCAACGCCCTCTTCCTCGGAGTCAAGGTTAATCATGGTGCGGGCGCTAATCTGGGACTTGTCGAGCGTCTCGGCACCGACCAGGCCAGTCTCCTCGTCGGTGGTGAATACGCACTCGAGGGCGGGGTGAACGATCGAATCGTCATCGAGAACAGTGAGCATCAGAGCGACAGCAATGCCGTTGTCGGCACCCAGGGTGGTGCCGTTAGCGGTGAGGACGCCGTCCTTGACGACCAGGTCGATACCGTCGGTCGTAAAGTCGTGCTCAACGGAGCCCAACTTGTCGCACACCATATCGATGTGGCCCTGCAGCATCACGGCCGGAGCATTCTCGGCGCCGGCAGAAGCGGGCTTGCGAATGATGACGTTGTAGACCTCGTCCTGGTACACATCGAGGCCGCGCTCCTTGGCAAACGCAACCAGGAAATCGCTGATGCCCTTCTCGTTGCCAGACCCACGGGGGATCGCGCTGACCTCCTCAAAGAAATGGAACAGCTGGGCGGGCTCGTAGCCGGTAATCTTGTAATCCATGGTGCCTCCTTGGCGCAACTGGTTAGACAGTAAGACATGCGCCTTGTATATTCCCAGACTTTGCGTGCATAAACCAGTCGAAAACGCCGAGCGCCCTCGCATCATCGGCTAACGGCGGGGAAACGCTACTTTATTAAGATAAAGCAGGTTAGACGGGCCGCACCGAAGGGGCGTTGGACCCTTCAACCAACCTCAAAGCTTGATCAACGTTTATGCATACGCCATTGGTATGTTTAATGAGGTTTTTGTCCTCCGTCACGACGTAATCGGCATCAATGCGATTAGCGACGCCCAGTATCAGGTCGTCCTCAAAGTCGTTGTGATGATACTTGAACACAAAGGAGTCGAAGACCTCATCTGCACCGACCGGGGCGATGAGGGCTAGCTCGCGCATCTGTCGAACGCATGCCCAGGCCGTTTCGTCTGCCGCCGCAATGGCGTTATCGCTCAGTGAGCCAGTCTTTCTTCGGCACTCCTGCTTGATTGCCGCCGAGACAAGATATGAAACGTCTTTGACCGAAAGCGACGAGGCAAACAGGGCAATCCGCTCCGAGGCGTCGGCAATCTCGATCAGATGGGCGACATTTGCCGTACGGTCGGACCTGCCAGAAAAATAATCCATCCATACGTTGGTATCGATTAACAGCTTGAGGACGCCTTCTGTGCTCATAGTTCCACCCACTCGGGATAGCGCTCCGCCATGGCCTCCTCATAGAGGTCGTCATAGTCTCCCGAGAACTCAGGGATGGGGATGCCGTATTTGAGGCACGAATCGCGAACGATATGGCTGCCTTGCGCGGCCCTTGACTCCATGCGCCGGGGCTCCACTCCGTCAGAAACTGGAGCCGCCGCGTCTCCCTTCGAGGGCATATGTCCGTTAACGACCAGATACTCCCAAAGTGTCCGAACGGCTTGCGACGGCGTCATGCCAATCTGTGCCAAAACGGCGTCCCCGGCATCCTTGAGTTGGCGATCCATGCGCACGTTCATCTGAACCGGCCGTGAGTCTAGTATCGACATAGACATGTTGGCTCCTTTTGCTATACGCTTTCCTTTACTTAGTATAGCATTTAGGATGAATGCCGCCTTTACCAGAAAGGGGACGTCCCAGCTGGAACATCCCCTTCATTCAGACTATTTCACACTTTACAGCGCGCCAGAGCCGGCTTGCATCATGCCGCCGGGGCCCGAGGTCACGCCGCCGCTTACGGGCGTGGCGTTGCCGGTGTGCGGCGCCGCCGGAGCGGTATCGCCGCCGAGCGCGCCGACCGGACGCGGTGCCGGAATCTCGCCCGTGCCGTGGCTAAAGACAAACTTGCCGTCGGCCACATCGCACAGGACGGTATCGCCCTCGCCCCACTCGCCGGCCAGCAGCTCCTCGGACAGCGGGTCCTCAATGAGCTTTTGGATGGCGCGGCGCAGCGGACGCGCGCCATTGGTGAGGTCGGTGCCCTCGGCCACAATCTTGTCGTAGGCCGCATCGGTGAGCTTGATGTTCATGCCGTTGGCAATCAGGCGTTGACGCAAGTCGTCCACCAGCAGGTGCGCGATCTTGGTCAGATTCTCGCCCGAAAGCTTCTGGAACACCACGATGTCGTCGATACGGTTGAGCAGCTCGGGGCGGAACAGGCGCTTGAGTTCGCCCATCGCACGGCCCTTAATCTCGCTCGAGGTAAGGCCGTGCTCGCCGGTGGTGCCAAAGCCAACGCTCGCATCCTGCGCAATCTCGCGGGCGCCCACGTTGGACGTCATGATGATCACGGTATTGCGGAAGTCGACCGTCTTGCCTTGGCTATCGGTCAGGCGGCCCTCCTCCAGCACCTGCAGCAGAATGTTGAAGATATCGGGGTGCGCCTTCTCGATCTCGTCAAACAGCACAACCGAGTACGGATGACGGCGCACGGCCTTGGTGAGCTGACCGCCCTCGTCATGGCCAACGTAGCCCGGGGGGCTACCGATAAGCTTGGAGACCTCGAACTCGCTGCCAAACTCCGACATGTCGAAGCTGATGAGCGCGTCCTTGCTGCCAAAGAGATACTCGGCAAGCGTCTTGGCGAGCTCGGTCTTGCCCGTGCCGGTGGGACCCAGGAAGATAAAGCTGCCGCCGGGGCGACGCGGGTCCTTGAGCGGCGAGCGACTGCGGCGCACGGCCTTGGCAACGGCCTCGACTGCCTCGTCCTGGCCGATAATGCGGGTCTTGAGCACGCTTTCGGTCTGCAGCAGGCGACGGCTCTCGCTCTCGGTGAGCGAAGACACCGGCACACCCGAGGTCACGGAGACGATGTCGGCGATCTGGGCGACGTCGATGGTGAGCGGGCTCGCGTCGAGCTCGGCCGTCCAGGCAGCCTTGGCCTCGGCAACCTCAATCTCGGCAGCCTTTTGCTGCTCAGTGATCTCGGCAGCCTTGTTCATGTCGTCGCTCTCGGTGGCCTCCTGTGCGGCAGCCTTGAGCTCTTCGACGCGATGCTCGGCCTCGCGCACCGGCTCGGGCGCGCGGTTAGCGGCGATGCGGGCGCGGGCACCGGCCTCGTCGATAAGGTCGATGGCCTTATCGGGCAGGAAGCGGTCCTGAATGTAGCGGTTGGAGAGGTTCGCGGCGGCCTCGATAGCACCCTGTGTGTAACGCACATGGTGGTGCTCCTCGTAGCGCGGCTTGAGCGCGGTCAGGATCTTGACCGTGTCCTCGACGCTCGGCTCCTCGACATCGATTGTCTGGAAGCGACGCTCAAAGGCCGGATCCTTGGTGAGGTACTTGCGGAACTCCTCGGCCGTGGTGGCGCCGATGATCTGGAAGGCACCGCGTGCGAGAACGGGCTTGAGCATGGAGCTCGCATCGATAGAACCCTCAGCAGAGCCGGCACCGATGATGGTGTGCATCTCGTCGATAAACAAGATAACGTCGTCGGCTTCGGTCGCCTCCTGGATCACGTTCTTGAGACGCTCCTCGAACTCGCCGCGATACTTGGCGCCCGCAACAAGACCCGGCAGGTCGAGTGTCCAGATATTCTGGTTCATGAGGTTCTCGGGCACGTTGCCGGCGGCAATCTGCTGAGCCAGGCCCTCGACGATGGCTGTCTTGCCCACGCCGGGATCACCCAAGATAAGCGGGTTGTTCTTGGTGCGGCGCGAAAGGATCTCCATCATGCGCTGGACTTCCTTTTCGCGACCGATCACGGGATCGAGCTTGCCGTCGCGCGCCTTCTGTGTGAGGTTGGTGGCGAACTGCTTGAGCGTGTCGGTGCCGTCCCCCTTTTGCTGTGAGGCGTCCGAGCCGCTAAAGAACGGCAGGCCCGCACCGGGGCGGCCGGCGCCAGCTCCGGCGAGCGGACGCTTCTTGTCCTGGTCCTTGGCGGTGAGCTTTTCGATGGCCTTTTTGATAGAAGCGGACGAAACACCCAGGCGCATGAGGATGTCCATGGCCATTCCGTTGCCCTCTTCGACGATACCGATGAGCAGGTGCTCGGTCGACACATAGGTCTGGTTGTTCTCGCGCGCCACACGGAAGGAACGCTCCATCACGCTAATGACGAGCGGCGTAAAGGCGAGCTTGGCCGCCTCGGTCTCCTCACTGGGCTCGGGAACCGTGGTCTGGAC
>CALLSU010000117.1:0-10358 GCA_938011935.1 uncultured Collinsella sp. | reverse complement strand
GTCAGCGTTAGTGTAAGGATGTCGATGGCTAACCGCCAAACGCAAGCGGCCCCTGTCTTAGAATCTGGAATTGCTACATAACTCATAAATCGTGGAGCCCGCAGAAACAGAGTAGCTCAACTTCGCATTTGTGAACAAAAAAGCCCAGCAAAAGCTGAGCTTATTAAACAAAAGGTGCTCCATGGCGGATTCGAACCGTCGACCTTGGGATTAGAAGTCCCCTGCTCTATCCAACTGAGCTAATGGAGCAAATAACCGCACGCCCAAGCAAGCACAAGCCTGTCAGGCGCAAGTAATTATAACCTAGTTGAACTGCTCGCGGTACGCCTTGCAGACCTCATCGACCGGACCGTCCATGCGAAGGTCACCCTTCTCAATCCAAACGGCACGCTGGCAGATGCGCTCAACCTGATCCATAGAGTGCGAAACGAACAGAACCGTCACGTCACCGCTCTGGATAAAGTGCTGGATGCGGGCCTCGCACTTCTGCTGGAAGAACACATCACCGACGGACAGCGTCTCGTCAACGATTAGAATATCGGGCTCGGTAATCGTCGCGATTGCAAAGGCGATACGCGCCACCATGCCCGAGGAGAAGTTCTTAAGCGGCATATCGACAAAGTTCTGCAGCTCAGCGAACTCGATAATACCGTCAAAGTTGGCGTCGATGAACTCCTTGGTATAGCCGAGCAGGGCACCGTTCAGATAGATGTTCTCGCGGGCAGTCAGCTCGGGGTCAAAGCCGGCACCAAGCTCAATCAGCGGCGCGATGTTACCGTGCACCTTAACACTGCCCTCGCTAGGCTCAAGCACGCCAGCGATAATCTTGAGCATCGTAGACTTGCCGGAGCCATTGGTGCCGACCAGACCCACGACCTCGCCACGATGAATATCGAACGAGATGTGCTTAAGCGCCCGAAACTCCTCAAAGAACAGCTCGTGCTTAGCAAGCTTAATGAAGTACTCCTTGAGGTTGGTCAGTGATTCGGACGCCATGTTAAAGATCATGGTGACGTCATCGACCTCGACAGCCAGAGGCTGTTCGCTGTAATCAACAACAGATTCAGTCATCACAGCACTCCTTAGATGTAGAGGATGAACTTGCGCTCGGACTTATGGAACACGGTGTAGCCAATAACAAGCGCAAGAACCGCCCATGCGACGCACATACCAAACGTCATAAGCGAGGGCGTAGTCTGGAACAGGAAGATATCACGCATAAACTGCAGGTAGTTGTACATGGGGTTCGCATACATCAAGATACGCACGAGATGCGGCATTTGCGCAATATAGTCAGTCGTCCAGAAGATGGGCGTAATATAAGTCCACGCCGTAATGACTACGCTCCACAGATGCATAACGTCGCGAAAAAAGACCGTAAGGGCAGAGAGCATCATGCCCAGGCCCATGCAGAAGCACATAAGCAGCAGCAGGCAAACCGGCAGCAGAATCAGGTGCCAAGAAGGCATAACGCGGAACCACAGCATGACGATGGCGACGGCGACCAGCGAGAAGGCAAAGTTCACCAGCGAGAAAAGCACTTTCTGCACCGGGAAGACCCAGCGGTGCACCTTAACCTTCTTGAGCAGAGGGGCAGCACCCACGATCGACGTTAGGGCCTGGTTCGTGGACTCGGACATGACGGCAAAGGTAACGTTACCCACGATCAAGTACAGCGGGTACATCTCGGGCGTCATTGATCCATTGCGGCCCTGGCCAAAAATCGTCGAGAACACGATGGCCATGACGATCATCATCAGCAGCGGGTTGAGAACCGACCATGCGACGCCCAGAACGCTACGGCGATACTTGATCTTAAAATCCTTGGTAACCAGCTGACGAAGGATAAACGCGTCCTTCTCAAATTCGTTCTTAGCAAACGTCGCAGGCAGACTGCGAGTTTCTTGTTGCTTTGTCTGATTCGACACGGATGCAACTCCTTTACTCGTAATCGTTGACAAACGAACAGTATAGACCCGACGGCCATGCAAACGATTCGCGCAACAAAACTGGAGAACTAACCCACATCTTAGGATGCCAAGCCCAAACGGCTATACTTTCAAGAATTGAATGTATAAGGAGCATTGAGTGAATTCTGAATCCATCGCCGTCATCATCCCCTGCTACAACGAAGCCCTCACGATCGGCAAAGTCATCGACGACTTTCACCGCGAGCTTCCGCAAGCGACGGTCTATGTCTATGACAACAACTCGTCGGACGATACCTCACGCATCGCTACCGAGCACGGCGCCACGGTCCGCTTTGAGCCCCGCCAGGGAAAGGGCAACGTGTGCCGCCAGATGTTTCGCGACATCGACGCCGATTGCTACCTGATGGTCGACGGCGACGACACCTATCCCGCCGAGGCGGCCAAAGCCCTCTGCGAGCCCATCCTTAACGGCGCGGCCGACATGACCGTAGGCGACCGCCTTTCCAACGGCACCTACGCCGAGGAAAACAAGCGTGCTTTCCACGGCTTTGGCAACAACCTAGTTCGCGCCATGATCAAGTGGATCTATGGCTACAGCTTCGATGACGTCATGACCGGCTACCGCGCCATGAGCCGCCCGTTCGTTAAAACCTTCCCTGTGCTTTCCGAGGGTTTCCAGATTGAAACCGAGCTCTCGATCCACGCCGTCGACCACCGCTGGCGCATCAAAGATGTGCCCATCGAGTACCGCGACCGTCCGGAAGGCTCCGAGTCCAAGCTCAATACCGTGAGCGACGGCATTAAAGTCGTTGCGATGATCGGCACGCTGTTCAAGGACTACCGTCCGCTCAAATTCTTCAGCCTGGTCGCGCTTCTGTTTGCGATTATCGGCCTCGCCCTGGGCATCCCCATCGTCGTCGAATATTTCCAGACCGGTCTCGTCCCCCGCTTCCCCACCGCAATGCTCGCCGCATCTTTCATGTTCCTTTGTGGCCTGAGTCTCGCGACGGGGCTTATCCTTGATTCCGTTGCAAAGGTTGAGCGTAAACAGTGGGAGGTCAACGTGTATAACACATATGGCTGCAGCATTCCCTCCAGCGCAAATAAAAACGAGAGGTAAGTCACATGCCGCCCATCTCCATCGTCGTGCCGTGTTACAACTAGCAGGAATCACTTCCGATCTTTCTCAAAGAGCTCGATGGCGTCGTTCGCATCATGACCCGGCAAGACCCCGGCATCTCCTTTGAAGCCGTCCTCATCGACGATGGCTCGGCAGACAAAACGCTCGCCGTCATGAAGGCAGAAGCTGCGGCGGCGCATCCATACGCCATCCGCTGGCACTCTTTCTCGCGCAACTTTGGCAAGGAGGCGGCACTACTCGCCGGACTCCAGCACGCAAAGGGCGACTATGTCGCCACCATGGATGCCGACATGCAGGACCCGCCCTCGCTCCTGCCGCAGATGTACGAGATCTTGCAAACCGAAGACTACGATAACGTCGCCACACGCAGGACCACCCGCGAAGGCGAGCCTCCCATCAGGTCGTTCTGCGCCCGTATGTTCTACAAGATCATCAACCGCATTTCCAAGGCCGACATCGTCGACGGAGCACGCGATTTTAGGCTCATGAAGCGACCTATGGTCAACGCCATCATCTCCATGGGCGAATACAATCGATTCTCCAAGGGCATCTACGGCTGGGTCGGCTTCAAGACCAAATGGCTCCCCTACGTAAACGTCAACCGCGTGGCCGGTGAGACCAAATGGAGCTTTTGGTCGCTGCTCCTCTATTCCATCGACGGCATCGTCGCGTTTTCCACGGCGCCACTCTCCCTCGCCGCCCTCACGGGTATCGTCTTCTGCCTCATCGCCATCATGGGATTTATCGTCATCCTGGTCAAAACGCTTGTTTGGGGCGATCCCGTAGGCGGATGGCCCTCCCTTGCCTGCCTCATTACGCTGTTTGGCGGCATGCAGCTCCTGTGCCTGGGAATCATTGGCGAGTACCTAGCAAAAGCCTACTTGGAGGCCAAGCACCGCCCCATCTATATCATTCGAGAATCCAACGAGGAATCTGATGACACGGCCCAATAACAGCACGCTCAAGAATGTGGCGTTCTACGCCGCCTGCTTCACGTTTTCCATCGCATTTTTTGTCGCACTTGCAGAGGCGGGGCATGTCTACCCCTTTGGCGACAACTCGTTTCTCACCAACGATCTCAAATACCAATACATCGACTTCTTCGCGTGGTTTCGCCGCGTCCTTTTAGGCGAGGCAAACCTTCGCTATTCCTTCTCACAGGGCCTCGGTATGAACACATGGGGGCTCTATAGCTACTACCTCGCCAGCCCCTTCAACCTGCTCTGCGTGCTGTTTCACGCAGACAAGCTGACGCTCTTCGTATTTGCCATAACCGCGCTCAAGCTTGGCTGCATCCACATCAGCAGCGCTTGGTATGTGCAAAAGCGCTTTGACCTTTCCAAGCCCGCCGCATTCTTGCTATCCCTCTCGTTCACGTTTTGCAGCTGGACCATCAGCAGCCTGCGCAACCCACTCTGGATTGATTGCCTGATCCTGCTGCCCATCTGCGCCTACGGATGCCACGAGCTCATCCGCAAGCAGCGCATGATCCGCCTCGTCATCACAACGGCGCTCAATGTCATGTTCTGCTGGTATACGGCCTACATCAGCATCCTGTTCCTCTGCATCTTCGTATTGGTCGAATTTGTCGATTATGTTGCAGAAGAAGGTTTTAGCTGGAAGCTCATGCTCGATCGGGCCCTGCGATTCGCAGGCGCCATCGTGCTCGGGCTACTTCTGTCCGCTTGGACCTTTTTGCCGACCATCCTTGCCATGTCCAAGGGCGGCCCCGTCCTAGCCCTCGGGCCGCTGCTTAAAACCAGCCTCAAATCGCTCATCAGGGGCTTTCTCCCTGGCATGTGGGTGAACAACGATAGTACACCGCAGTTCTATTGCGGCGTCATCATGATGCTGCTCGCGGTGAGCCTGCTGTTTAACCGCACGGTTTCGATCAAGACACGCATCGCAACGCTCGTCGTCACGATAATCCTGGTCGCCAGCTCCGTTTTGAGCCCGCTCGAGTACATCTGGTGCGGCATGCGCGTGCCCAACGGATTCTATTCGCGCACGACTTTCTTGCTGAGCTTCTTTGCGCTGTGGGCAGCGGGCTATTCGTTGCAGGTGTTCGAGGGCCAGCCCAAATTTCGTCATGCCTATCGACCAGCCGTCGTATTACCAATCCTGACAATCACCGCAATTGAGTTGTTTATCAACGCCCATGTGATGTGGAACCAACTGTACGCAGGCTATTCCGAAGAAGCCAACAGCACCTATGTCGCCACCGCAACCAACACGATCACAGCCATTCAAGACCAGGATTCTGCGTCATTCTACCGCATCGATCGAACGACCACGCGTGCCGATAGCGCCGCCCTCAACGAAGGCCTAGCGCTTGGGTACAACCAGTTGTCTTCGTATTCGTCTGCCAACAACCCGCAGGCCATCGCACTGCTCAACTCCCTTGGATACAGCAGCGTCGGCGAATTCTCGACCCGTTATGCCGAGCCCATTCTCGCCGTCGATGCCCTATTGGGAGTTAAGTACGCCATTCCTGAAAACGCGCCTGCAGGATACGTTTCGGCCAAGACGAATCAGGCCGACTCCACAAGCTCGGTGTACGAGAACCCCTATGCGCTCAGCATTGGCGTCGCAGCCTCAAGCGATATCCAAAACAGCACGCTGAAGAGCGAGAACCCCTTCGAAAAGCAGAACGACCTCTACAGCAAAATCCTAGGCCGCAAGGTCGAGCTCTATACCAAGATCGAGGCCGCGAGCACGGAGAATAGCGATAGCTTAAAGCAATGGAGCGTTACTCTTCCGGCAAGCTCCATCGGGTATCTCTACATCAACAAAGATGCGACCGCCGGCAGTTATTGGCCCGTCGCCCTTACCATCGACCAGCGAGCAATCGAAAACGAGGCCTGGAGATTCGACAATAATATCCGCCAGATTGCGGATGCATCGGACACCCCGAGCCAGCATACGGTGTCAATCGGAGTCGCAGAGGGCTATACAGACATGCCCCAAGACAATGAGCCGGTCTTTTACGCCCTCAATCTGGATGTTTTCGAGCAGATTATTAACGAGCTTAAGGCGAGCGAGTTTATTACGACGGTTTTTGAGGACGGAAGGATCGAAGGCGAGTATACCGCCAAGGATGACGGCAACCTGCTGTTGAGCGTTCCGTACGATGAGGGCTGGAACGTAACGGTAAACGGAACCGCCGCAGAACTAACGCCCGCCGCCGATAAGGGCTTGTCGTCCCTGAACATGCAGAAAGGCGCGAATAAGATCGTGATGACCTACAAGACTCCGGGCGCCCTTGCGGGGCTTGCAGTGAGTCTGGCGACCGCCGCCGCCCTTGTTGCAGCGGGTCTATACGCCAGGCATAAGAAAAGCCGCCGTTAACAAGCGGCGGCTTTTTCTCTCGAAAAGTTAATAACGGCTAGAGCGTCTTGAGGTACTCCCCCAGCTCTTCCTCCCAGTCGGGCATGTGGAAGCCTGCAGCCTCGAGCTTGGACAGGTCGAGCGCCGAGTGGACCGGGCGCGGGGCGACGGGGCCGGCGGCGTTCGCGTAGTAGTCGGCGGTCGAAACCGGCACGACCCTCTCGCCGTTGCCGTTGGCGGCCTCGAAGACGGCGCGGGCGATGTCCGCCCAGGACTTCACAGCGCCGGATCCGGTGCAGTTATAGGTGCCGTAGGGGGCGTGCGTCCCCAGCACGTGGAAGATGGCCCCGGCCATGTCGCGCGTGAAGGTCAGGCGGCCCAGCTGGTCGTCCACGACCGTGACCTGCGCGAGCCCGTCCTCGGGGTCGGCGACGCGGTCGGAGAGCGCCTTCATGGTCTTTACGAAGTTGTGCCCCTCGCCGATGACCCAGGAGCTGCGCATGATGTAGTGGCACGGGCAGCCGGCCACGGCGATGTCGCCGGCGGCCTTGGTCTGGCCGTAGACGGACAGCGGGCTGAGGGGCTCGTCCTCGGTGTGGACCTCGGCCGTGCCGTCGAAGACGTAGTCGGAGGACACGTGGACCAGGGTGATGCCGTGCTCGGAGCAGGTGCGGGCGAGCAGGGCGGGGCCGGTCGCGTTGGCCTTCCAGGCGTTGACGCGGCCCTCGGGGGTCTCCGCCCTGTCGACCGCGGTGTAGGCACCGCAGTTGATGACGGTGCCGTAGAGCGACCAGTCGTACTTGGAGTAGGCGTCCGGGTCTGACATGTCGAAGGTGTCGATGTCGCAGAAGTCGAAGTCCTTGGCCACGCCGCGCTCCTCGGCGAGCGCGCGCACCGCATGGCCCAGCTGGCCGTCGCAGCCGGTGACGAGGGTACGCTTCGGCGCCATCGGGACGACGTCCTTCAGCATCGGGTGGTTGAGGTCGGCCTCGGAGACGGTGGCCTCCGCAAGCGGGATCGGCCACTCGATGGCGAGCTCGGGGTCGGCGAGGTTCACGAAGGTGTAGGTCCTCTTGAGCTCCAGCGACCAGTGGGCGTCCACCAGGTAGGTGTAGGCGGTGCCGTCCTCCAGGGCCTGGAAGGAGTTGCCCACGCCGCGCGGGACGTAGATGGCCTTACTCGGGTCGAGCGTGCAGGTGAACACCTTCCCGTAGGTGGCGCTGCCCTCGCGCAGGTCGACCCAGGCGCCGAAGACCGAGCCGCGGGCCACCGAGATGAACTTGTCCCAGGGCTCCGCGTGGATGCCGCGGGTGACGCCGCGGGCGTCGTTGTAGGAGACGTTGTTCTGGACGACGCGGAGGTCCGGGATGCCGAGCGCGCACATCTTGGCGCGCTGCCAGTTCTCCTTGAACCAGCCGCGCGAGTCGCCGTGGACGGCGAGGTCGACGACCTTGAGGCCCCCGATGCCGGTCTCGGTGACGGCGAGGTCCTTCTCGAATGCGATTTCAGCCATAGGTCTCTCCCCTCCTTACTGCCCCTGTGCGCGGTAGCGGGCCTCGGTGGCCTCCTTGGCCGGGCGCCACCAGGACTCGTTGGCGACGTACCAGTCGATCGTCTGCTTGAGTCCCTCGGCGAAGTCGGTGTGGGCCGGCCTCCAGCCCAGCTCGCGCTGGAGCTTGGTGGAGTCGATGGCGTAGCGGCGGTCGTGGCCGGGGCGGTCGGCGACCCAGTCGAAGTCGTCCGGATCCTTTCCCATGGCCTCGAGGATCATGCGCAGGACCGTGATGTTGTTCTTCTCGCCGTCGGCGCCGATGAGGTAGGTCTCCCCCATGCGGCCCTTCGTGAGGATGTCCCAGACGGCCGAGGAGTGGTCCTCGGTGTGGATCCAGTCGCGGACGTTCTCGCCGCGGCCGTAGAGCTTGGGGCGCACGCCGTCGATGATGTTCGTGATCTGGCGCGGGATGAACTTCTCCACGTGCTGGTAGGGTCCGTAGTTGTTGGAGCAGTTGGAGATGGTCGTGCGCAGGCCGTAGGTGCGGGTCCAGGCGCGGACCAGCATGTCGGAGGACGCCTTGGTGCTCGAGTACGGGCTGCTCGGGTGATACGGCGTCTCCTCGGTGAACTTCGCCGGGTCGTCGAGCGCAAGGTCGCCGTAGACCTCGTCGGTGGAGACGTGGTGGTAGCGGACGCCGTATTTGCGGACGGCCTCCAGCAGGCGGAAGGTTCCCTCGACGTTGGTGCGCAGGAACGGCTCCGGGTCGGCGATGGAGTTGTCGTTGTGGGACTCCGCAGCATAGTGGACGATCGCGTCGTGGCCGGGGACGATCCTATCGAGCAGCTCCGCGTCGCAGATGTCGCCCACGACAAGCTCCACGCGGTCGGAGGGCAGCCCCGCGATGTTCTCGGGGTTGCCGGCGTAGGTCAGCTTGTCCAGGACGGTGACGTGGACGCCCGGGTGGTTGTCGACCACGTAGTGCACGAAGTTGCTGCCGATGAAGCCGCAGCCGCCCGTGACGATGATGTTCTTAGGTTCAAAAATCTCAGACATGAATCTCCTTTTTTCGCCTACTAGAGATGTAAGTACTTAAACATTTGAACATATGAGCCTTCAGCAGAATCAGAATCTTCTCCTGCAGGTTTGTTTCTTATGCCAAACTCTCTGTATCCCATGCGACTATAGAACTCAATAAGACCAGGCTCATTGACAGAGTCCAGAAACACAAACCTTCCGCCAACAAGACGCTGTATGTCAGAAATAGACTTTTCAACGAAAGCCATGAGTTCTTCACCGGTTACGCGACCTATACCTGAATCGCTTTTCCCAAATTGCGCCAACAGAACACAAGGCAAATCAAAACAACCAGTTTCTGGTCTAAGTTCACCAAAAGAAGCCAACTTCTTGTGAGCTGTTTTTGAAACGACATTCTCAGGAATGGAGGCAATCTTTAGAGCAAGGGCATAAAAGCCAACTAAAGCGGCCGCATCTGTATCAAATACAAGATAAGAGGCACAGAAACCCCTCAGGTTAAAATCAAACGTGTTATAACGAACAAAATCCTCTATATCCTTGTTACGTTCACAGCGAAAAGAGGAGAGAACGTCCGAAACCTCGTCCTCTCCTCGCGCATTAAGTAATTGGAGTAAAGAATACGATACAAGCGCCATTTCTAGAAGCCCATCGATTTAAACAAAGAATCGATGGCCTTCTTCATGTCTGGCGTCAAAGACGGATCCGAAGGCGATGGCTTGAACTTCAAATCCTTGGTTACGCCTTCATCATATGCGTCGCACAACGCCTTTACGCCCTGAGGAGAGAGCATCCTAATCGGTGTTTTTAAACTTGAAGTAGCCATATGCCCTCCTTCCCTTAAAAATATCTACTTAGATTATAACCGAAAATACGAACACATATTCGAATTGCCCGATTATCATGAAATTCTAACGCAGCTTCTTACTTCGCTTGCTGCTCAAGGCGCTTTACAAGCTGTTCCTCAGAATGGACAAACTCAAATGGTTCATACTCGCCATATGCGGAAGGACGACTGATGTTAATGAGCTGAAGGTCAGAGATGCCGAAACGATCCTCTATCCTTCGCATCATCTCGACAAGTTCCTGGCCTGGCTTAACGGCCATTACCAACGAACCTTGCTTAGAAAACCACTTAGCAACCAGATAACGCATCAGCCAACTCGCCTCCTCAGTACGAAAGGGATGAGAGCAGCTCGACGGAGAGGCCATCGCGCTCCAGAATATCAGTCATCACTCATCCCCTTTCACCAGGCAATTAGTACTCGCGCGGGCTGTTGACGATCTCGCCGGCGGCGACCTTCTTCAGGTGCTGCCCGTAGACCGACTTGCCGTAGGCCTTGGCCGCCTCCTCGAGCTCGGCGGTCGTGATCCAGCCGTTCTCCCAGGCGATCTCCTCGGGGACGGACACGGGCAGGTCCTGGGAGTGCTC
>CALLSU010000116.1:0-30350 GCA_938011935.1 uncultured Collinsella sp. | reverse complement strand
CATGCTTCACTCTCAAATCAACGCGCATAAAGAAAGCCTCCCATTTCTCATGTCCAAGAAATGGGAGGCAGTTCACACGCGCTGCAGGGTCTTTTTGCATGTCATGTTTAGTTGTGGCCAACGCCTTAGAGAGCGGCGACGACCTCGATCTCGACCAGACCGCCAGCCGGAAGAGCGGCAACCTGGAAAGCGCTGCGCGCGGGGAACGGGGCCTCGAACTTGGAGGCGTAGATCTCGTTCACGGCGGCAAAGTCGGCGATGTCGGCCAGGTAGACCGTGGTCTTGACGACATCGGCAAACGTGGCGCCGGCAGCGGTCAGCAGAGCCTCGACGTTGGCGAGGGACTGCTTGGCCTGGGCCTCGACACCCTCGGGCAGCTTGCCGGTCGCGGGATCGATGCCCAGCTGGCCGGACAGGAACACCATGTTGCCAGTCTGGATACCGGGGGAATACGGGCCGATGGCTGCGGGTGCGTTATCGGAAGACACGACGGTCTTGCTCATGTTTTTCTCCTTACAAGTAAAAGGGAACGGGAGCGCGGCGTTCACACCGGGAGGCACAGTTCGGTCTGAACACCGCGCTTGATTGGGATAGTAGGGGATGAGTTTGCCCGATGCAAGATAATTATCAGCCTTCGAGAATATTTTATCGCCCAACGGTTTCCCCGGACCGCTGAACGGTTCTCATGTGAAGCAGCCAGTCCAAGCTGCTGAAGACTTTATCCCGCTTAGAGCACGGGCATCGCCTGCCGCGATGGCACCACTATACTTTTGAGTATCTGAGCATTTTGAAAGGCAGGATATGACCGCAACCGCCAGTCGAACCACCAACCGTAGACCCGAGCTCTTGGCCCCCGCCGGAGGCCCGGAGCCCTTCGCCGCCGCACTCGCTGCCGGAGCAGACGCCATCTACTGTGGCATGGGCAGCTTCAACGCCCGCCGCAAGGCAACGAACTTTACCGACAAGGCCTTTGAGCAGGCCTGCCGCGCTGCACACCTGGCCGGCTCGCGCGTCTACGTCACGGTCAACATCGTCATCAAGCAGTCCGAGATAGCCGATGCGTTGCAACTCATCCATCGCTGCTCCACGCTGGGCGCCGATGCCTTCATCATCCAGGACTGGGGTCTGTTCTTTGAGGTCAAGCGCACGATGCCCGGCATCGAGACGCATATCTCGACCCAGGCGAACATCCATGACGACCGCGGAACCATCTGGTGCCGCGAGCAGGGCGCCGACCGCGTGACCCTCTCGCGCGAGCTCTCCATCGACGAGATCGCCGCCATCCACGACGCCGCGCCCGATGTCGACCTCGAGGTCTTTAGCCACGGTGCCATCTGCTTTTGCTACTCGGGTCTGTGCCTGCTGTCGAGCTTTGCCATGGCGGGCCGCTCGGCCAACCGCGGCATGTGCGCCCAGCCCTGCCGCCTGCCCTACGAGCTAATCGACGAGAACGGCCGCACGCTCTCCCCCGCCGGTCGCGAGCGCGCGCTGTGCCCGCGCGACACCAACACTTCGCAGCTTGTTCGCCGTCTGTATGACGCCGGCGCCGCATCGCTCAAGCTCGAGGGCCGCATGAAGGCTCCCGATTACGTGTATTCCATCGTCGACGTGTATCGTCATCAGATTGACGATATGCTGGCCGATGTTTCGACCTCTAAGGACGAGGAAGCCGCCCGTCAGCGCCAGCTCAAGCGCTGCTTTAACCGTGACTTTACGCACGCCTACCAAGACGGCACCTCGGGTGACGAGATGATGAGTTACGAGCGCTCCAACAACCGCGGCCAGATCGTGGGCACGGTGCTCGGCAGCCGCCTGACCAACCGCGATGTGCGCGGGCTCAAGCCCGACGACCGCCGTCGCCGCGCCGCCATCGCCCGCATTGAGTTGTTTGAGCCCGTGGGCAAGGGCGACCTGCTGGAGCTTCGCCACGACGATGAGTTCGACCAGTTCCTGACCACCATCGCCGCCGATGATGCCGCTGCCGGCGATGTTATCGAGTGTCGCGTGCCCCGTAGCATGCCCGAGGGCTGCCGCGTGCGCGTGATTCGAAGCCAGCGCGCTATTGACGCTGCCAGCGCCGCGCTCAAGCGCGATGTGCTGCGCCGCCGAGCTGTTGATGTATCCGTCGTGGCGCGCCTGGGCAAGCCGTTTACTGTCACGCTCACCTGCTGTGACGACCCCGCGCTCACCGCCACCGCCACGGGCTTCACCGTCGAGGCCGCCAAGACCCGCGCCGTCGAGGCATCCGATCTGGTTGAGCACGTCGGGCGCATGGGCTCCTCTCCCTTTGAGGCCGCGAGCTTTGACGTGGCCCTCGACGAGAGTTGCGGCATGGGCTTTTCCGCCGTGCACAAGGTGCGCGCCGCCGCTTGTAAGGCGCTGGAAGAGGCCATTCTGGCACCGTACGAGGAGCGCGCCCGCACGCTCGAGCTACCGGCGATTGTCACCAATGATTCCCGCCCCGCGCCCGAGCACTACCGCGATGAGCCGCAGATCTGCGCTACCGTCACCTCGCTCGAGGCCGCCGAGGCCGCTCGCGCGGAGGGTGCAACGCGCATCTACATGACCACCGACGCGCTCGAGGCTGTCGGACTCTCCCCTGCCGATGCATTTGAGCAGGGTATTGTGCCCGCACTCGACGAGGTCTGCCGCGCCGTTGACCACGTCCGCGTTGACCCATGGGTTGTTGCCGGCGCCACGGTCGCTATTGGCAACATCTCTGAGCTTGCCCTGGCCGCCCAGGTTGGCGCCACGGCCGAGATTCGCTCTTGCCTGCCGGTGCACAACACGCCCTGCATGGAGGCGCTTGCCGAGCGCGGAGCCGGTGCGTTTTGGCTCTCGCCCGAGATCACGCTCGACGAGATTGTCTCGCTCGGCGCCGCCGCGCCCGCGGCTCTAGGCATCACCGTCTTTGGCCGCCCGCGCGTTATGACAAGCGAGCATTGCATTCTGCAGGTTGCCAACGGTTGCATCCACGATTGTGCCAGCTGCCGCCTGCGTGCCCGTAAGCTCTCGCTCAAGAATATCGACGGAAAGGTCATGCCGGTGCGTACCGACATCCACGGCCGCTCACGCTTGTACGACGCCTACCCCATCGACCTCACGCCGCAGGTTCCTCAGCTGCTCGATGCCGGTGTGCGTCGTCTCATGGTTGACGGAACGTTGCTCGAGACGGATGAGGTGAGCCGTGCCGTCGCCCGCGTCCGTCGTGCCGTCGAAGCGGCGCAGGCGGGCCGTAAGCCCGCCGCCCGTCTGCGCGGGGCGACCTCGGGCTGCATGTTTGTGGGAATCAGCTAACCGAAAGGCTTACACGTGAACGAAGAACCTCAAGTCCTCTACTGCGACGCCTGGCTCATGGCCATCGACAAGCCCGCCGGCATGATCGTCCACGGCGACGGCACCGGCGAGCGCACGCTCACCGACTACGCCAGCGACCTGCTGCTGGCGATGGGCGACGGCTTTGCCGCGACCGACATGCAGCCGCTCAACCGCCTGGACCGCGACACCACCGGCGTGGTGCTGTTCTCACTCGACAAGCAGACGCAGCCCGCCTTTGACCAGATGATTATCGACCACGCGTTCGAAAAGCACTACCTAGCGCTCGCCGAGGGCAAAATCGACTGGAACGAGAAGCTCATCGACAAGCCTATCGCCCGCGACCGCCACGATAGCCGCAAGATGCGCGTTGGCGCCAGCGGCAAGCCGTCTCAGACGCGCGTCAAGGTACTCAAGCGCCTTAAGAGCCGCCGTGGCCTGCCTACGCGCTCGTATATTGATGTCGAGCTGCTCACCGGCCGCAAGCACCAGATCCGCGTGCACCTGGCAAGCGAGCATCATCCCTTGATTGGCGACGACCTGTACGGAACGCCGCGTCCCTGCGGCCTGATGCTCCACGCCCACAGCGTATCCTTCACGCATCCCGTAACCGGCGAGCACATCCACATCGAAGCCCCCTGCCCCTGGGAGCCCTAAATCCTGCCAAAAAGGGACAGGTTTATTTTGACAGGTTTTATCTGGTCAAACGTCATGCCGCCACGATGACTCAGCCGCGGTCCCAAAACGTCTCGATCTGTAACAGTTAGAGCCCATTTTCCGGTCTATCTGTTACAGATCGAGACATTCGAATCCCCCTCAAGGGAAAATCTCAATCTGTAACAATAACTCGGCAAAATCGATCCCAAATGTTACAGATTGAGACAAAGGAACGGCGCAATTCGGAAGTATTTCAATCAGTAACACCTAGCCCACTTTAAGTGGTCCAGTTGTTACAGATTTAGACTAAACCGGTAGACAACGAAAGCGGCAACGCCCGTAATGGACGTTGCCGCTTTTCTATTGAGAAAACTACTCAGTTTTCATTACTAACCACCACAATGGGGACGGGCACCTTCGCGGTGGTTTTGGCCTTAGCCCGTCCCTGCCGTTAGACCGTGACGACGTTGTCCATTGCCCGGTACTTGGCGGGGACCTCGCCTGCGGTAATAATCGTTGCATCGCGGAAGTCCGCGAACTTGACGGGCGCCACCATGCCAAATTTACTGGCGTCCGAGATTACGAAGCGCTTGGCCGTATGGCGCATCGAGATACGCTTTACTTGCGCCTCCTCGATATCGGGCGCCGTGAAGCCCTGCTCGGCGGCAATGCCGTTAGAGCCCCAAAAGCCACAGTTGAAGTTGTAGCGGTCTAAGGTTGCCAAGGCATCGGGGCCAACGAGCGCCTCGGTCTCGGGTTTGAGCTCGCCACCCAGCACCACGGTACGCATGCCGCGCAAAGCAAGGCGTTGAGCATGGAGCACGGAATCGGTCACATAGGTGACATCTTCAAGGTGTGGAAGATGCTCGATGAGCCTGAGCGTCGTCGAACCCGAGTCGATGTATACAAAGCTCTCGGGCTCCACAAGTGCCGCCGCACGGGCGCAGATACGCTCCTTGTCGTCGTTATGGAGGTCGCTGCGCTCATTAAGCGTTAGGTCGCGCGTCACGTGCGCGCGCTCCAGACTTGTCGCGCCTCCGTGCACCTTGGCGATACGGTGTGCTCGGTCGAGCGTCTGCAGGTCGCGCCGAATGGTAGACGCCGTCACGCCCAGGGCTTCGGCAAGCTCCGGCACGGTAACCGAGCCGGTCTGCTGAACCATCGACACGATCGCGTTGAGCCTATCTTCCGCTAGCATCGCTTACTCCTCCTCGGGGTACACGACTCCCCAGTCGGCGCGCAGCTTGGTCATCAGCTCCATAACATCAGAAGCATAGCCCAGAAGCTCACGCTTAGAGTCGTCGCCGGCAACGGCCTTCTCAAGATCGGCCATCTCATAGCAAAGGGCGTAAGCCTCGGTGCCGGCGTGGACCTCCTCGCGGTGGCCGTCCGCAGTCCACACGATGGTCGCGTGATCGGCGCGCGGATACTCGTTGACCTCGATATAGCACTTATCGAAGCTAATAATCGAGCGCTTGGGTTGCTTGGAGTGGAGCGTGAGGCTCACAACGCCCAGCTGCTGCTCGGCATTACGGCAGACGATGCCGCCCGCAACGTCAACACCGGTCTCACAGGTGTTGCCCAACGAAACGACCTCAATGGGCTGGCTTGCCATAAAGAGACGCATGACGGACAGGGCATACACGCCAATGTCGAGCATGGCACCGCCAGCAAGGTTGCGGTTGTAGAAGCGATTGGTCAGATCGCCGTACTCCTTGTAGCTACCAAAGTTGAGCTGGGCGAGGTTCATGCGACCAAACTCGCCGGCATCCATGCGACGGCGCAGCTCTTGATACAAGGGCATATGAAGCACCGTGGTGGCGTCCATGAGGACGACGTTGTGCTCATCGGCGATGGCACGCGCCTCGTCGAGCTCAGCGGAATTGAGGGTAATGGCTTTCTCGCAGAGCACGTGCTTGCCGGCGGCCAGCGCGTCACGCAGATAGGTGATATGCGTGTTGTGCGGCGTGGTGATATAGACGGCGTCGATGCCCGGATCGGCGTAGAGGTCCTCAACCGATTCATAGACCTTCTCGATGCCATACTGCTCAGCAAAAGCCTGAGCCTTGGACAGCGTACGGTTGGCGACGCCCGCAAGCTTGCGGCCGGCAAGAGCGAGAGACTGGGCCATCTGGTTGGCGATAACGCCGCACCCGATCACAGCCCAACGAAGCTCGGGAGCCGTAAAGATATCATCGGGGAATGGCTTGTCCTGGACCGAAGCGAACGCTGCTTTTGCGGCTGCCGCGGAGTCGAGTGGAGCCTGCTTGGAATCTACCATATGTGCCTCCTGTGTCATAGAACGTCTTGCATTTCGGATAGCTCTATATTCGCACAAACACGCGCGTCTGTGCGTGTTTGTGCGTATCTCACCGCTAAACGGTCATTTTTGTCCCGTAAACGGCGCATCTATACGCATATTCACGCAATCCCACGCACGCAAATACGCACAAATGCGAACCGGTCATTGCTCAGAGACAGGGGCTTATGCTTAGAACTCAAAAGACAGGATGATCCGCTTCGCCTCGTCGCTCATGGCGCGCTGCAGCTCTAAGGACCGTCCCAAACTGCCGACAGAAAAGGAACGTTCCAAACTGCAGACAGAAAAAGAACGTCCCCAGGCGCCGGCATTTCAAGAGCACTCATTTAAGTCTGTCCCCAATGAGTGGGAGTAATCAGAGACCCTTTGCGAGGGAGGCCGGACGTGGCCTTCCTCGTTTTTATTCATGGACTTTAGTCCGTGCCGCGCGGCACGCGCGGCATAGAAAGCCACCCGCTCAGCGGGTGGAGGCCAATTTCCGCTACGCGACAAAAACCTTCCCCCTAGCATGAGGATTGTTCAGGTCATCATACTAGGGGAAGGTGATTGCTGTGGCCCAGAAAGCCAACAGCCTCGCGCACACGAAATGGCTGTGCAAGTACCGCATCGCACCGAGGTCAAGCTCATCGCCGCCATCGTCGAGAAGCACCCCAAGGTGCGCTTTGCCGCGAGCCGCACCTCGGCCCACGCCGACCTCTACGACCGTATGGAGCAGGCCCTGTGCGAGCGCGTGGCCAACGCGGTGGAGGTCGTCCGCTCCGACATCAGCCCCGCGCTTCTTGTCCACACCGGTCCAAACCTCGTGGGTGTGGCGGTCCAGGGACTCTAGCGGAGGCGGGGCGTCCTGCCCCAAAAACAAATGCAAAAGACGAGCACTTCTTGCCGCTCAATTGGCAAGAAGCGCTCGTCTTTTCTTAACGCGTTGTATGGCGGAGAGAGCGCAAGTTACGCGAGCGCCCTTCTTGCCAGCTCGGCCGCGCCGAGGATTCCTTGGTCGCCGCCGCAGCCCGGGGCGCAGATGTAGCTCTCCATGTCCTTAAGCTCGGCGGTCTGGATGTAGCCACCCAGATATTCGAGGGTCTTCTTGCGGACGATGCCGTAGAGCTGCTCCTGGTGCATCACGCCGCCGCCGAGGACGATGCGGCGAGGCGAGTACATGAGCACGAGGTTCGCGCACATCTGCCCCAGATAATCCCCCTCGAGCGCCCACACCTCATCGTTGTCCGCGAGCTCGGCCGCGGGCTTTCCCCAGCGCGCGGCGATGGCGGGGCCGGAGGCGAGCCCCTCGAGACAGCTCGCGTGGCTCGGGCAGACGCAGCGTCCCTCCTCGGTGGGACGGGTCCTTACCAGCATGTGACCGGCCTCGGGGTGCAGCATGCCGTGAAGGAGTCTGCCCGCGCACATGACGCCCGCGCCCACGCCGGTGCCGATGGTCACGTAGACGGCGTCCTCGAGCCCCTTGCAGCAGCCGAAGACCACTTCGCCGAGGCAGGCAACGTTCACGTCCGTGTCGTAGGCCACCGGAATCCCGAGGGCGTCGGCGAACGCGGCGCGAAGACCATGGCCTCGCCACGCGAGCTTGGGCGTCTGGAGGATGGAGCCGTAGCGCTCGTCGTTGGGGTCGACGCAGGTCGGGCCGAAGGCGCCGATGCCCAACGCGTCCACATCGCGGGCGGTGAACCACTCGATCATCTGCGGGACGGTCTCGGCGGGCGTAAGCGTCGGGGTCTCCATACGGTCGAGGACCTCGCCGTCGCCGGACACCACGGCACAGACCATCTTGGTCCCGCCGGCTTCGAGGGCGCCGAGCCTCATTTGCTTTTCGCTCATGTGATCCTCCTTACAAAGGGACGCCCGCAGTCATGGTCAACCGCGGGCGCCCATAACGTTGGCTTGTTTCGAGGCGACCCTACCTGGGCACGCGGTCCTGCCTTGCGGCAAACGGGGCGAGCACGGCGTGCGGCTCGCTTTGGTACCAGTAGGCGACGGTGGAGATGTCGTCCTCGCGCTCGTAGAGCTTGATGTCGTCGTTGCCGAGGTCCTGGAACGTCACGCGCAGGTCCTCCTTGAACGAGATCGGGTCGGGAAGGTGCCACCTGTAGAGGCCGTGCCTGGGCAGCGCGTCGTCGTTAGTCGCGAGCATCGGATTCGGGTTCGGCTTGCCCGCGCTGAAGCGGTCGCGCGTGGCGTCGCGCGTCGAGCGGTACGGGTAGCCGGCGAACAGCGTGTTGAAGCACTGCGCCTCGGGCAGCGCGTGGGGCGGCCTGTCGAGGAAGGCCCAGGCACCGCCGAAGTAGTCCTCGGCTCCCGTCGAGGTGACCGTGGGGAACTCCTCGTCGCCGTCGAGGAAGAACTTCATCTCGCCCTCGCCCCACCAATAGCGCTCCAGGGCGCACAGGGCCATGTAGGTGCCGACGTAGTAGCCCTTGCCGCGCACGCCGTCGAGCACGGTGTAGTCGACGCCCCTGCGGGTGCTGCGCTCGCGGTTAAAGCGGGCGTGGAAGTACATGGCGTCGTCCGGCACGTCGGTGAGCGCGTAGTTGAACGTGTAGAAGATGTACTTAATGAACCCGGGGTGCTCGCTCGTAAGCGTGACCTTGGCGTGCTTCCTGAAGGGCATCTCGAAGTAGCAGTTCATACCGCCCGTCGGGTTCACGCAGATGGGCATCGAGTTGACGATGGCGCGCTCACCGAAGCCGTTGCAGAAGAAGTCGCCGACAGGGCACTCGACCGAGGGGGTCTCCTCGTCGTCCCAGTAGAAGCGCAGCACGAGGTCACGCATGACGAAGCTGCCGGCGGCGGTCTTGTCGGGGACGGTCATCCAGATGTGGCGGATGATGCCGGGGCCCTCGATGTCCGCGAGCGTGATGGTCTCGCCGGACTCAAGGGGCACGCAGCACGAGCCCTTGCGGCCGACGCCGAGGTGGCTGGCCGACATGGCGGCGCGGCCCTTCTCGCCCGTGATGTTCTCGGGGGTGATGGCGCGGCTTTCCTCACCGCCGTGCATCCACACGTCCTTAAGGAACTCTCTCATCGTCGACCTCCTCTATTCGTCGTCGTCGCACTCGGCGGAACTGGCACCGTTCACGTAGATGATCTGCTGGCGCGCCTCGTTGACGAGGGCGTCGAAGTCGAGTTTCTCGTCGGGGCGCGCGAGCGCGACCGTCATGGCGAGCGGAAGGTTGACACCCGCGATCACGTGGATCCGGTCGGAGGCGAAGCGGGAAAAGCGCTGGTTCACGCTGCCGCCGTACGCGTCGGTGAGGACGACGACCTCGTCAGTGCCCGAAAGAGCCGCCTCGACCGCCGCGTCGAGCCCCTCGCCGTTGTCGTTCACGTAGGCGCACACGGCGTTGACGGCGTCGCCCTTACCCGTAAGGAACTCGAGGGTGTCCTTGAAGCCCTGGGCGAGAAGGGAATGGCTCGCCACAACTATCTTTCTCATTGATTCACCAATCTCTTGGGTCGAAGCTAGGCGAGGATGCCGGCGGCGGAGGCGACCATCGCGAGGACGATCACCACGAGGATGAGGGCCGTCATGCTCGCGTTCTTCTTGGTAAGAAGGTAATACGCGCTTCCCGTGATGGCGGCGGGGATCATGGCAGGCAGGATCTTGTCGAGCAGCGGCTGAATCTCCATCGCGACGTCGCCGAAGCTGAAGCTAATCGGGCAGGTGACGCCGATGACCGAGGCGATGAGGCAGCCGACCACGGTGAGGCCGAGCACGGAGGCGGCGGCAGTGAGGTTGGGAAGCTTCTCGCTGAAGTCGGTGACGAGCTTCACGCCCTGCTTGTAGCCGAACTCGAGGGCGTGCATGCGGACCCAGAAGATGGCCAGGATGAGCGCGAACCAGATGCCGGCTCCCACGGGGTTGCCCTCGATGGCCATGTAGGCGGCGATGGAGCCCATGATGGTCGGGATCATGGTCATGAGCAGGGAGTCGCCGACGCCGGCGAGCGGTCCCATGGTGCCGATCTTCAGGTCTTGGACGGCGTCCGCCGCCGCTAGGCCGTCGCGCTCCTCCATGGCCACGCAGGCGCCAAGGATGATGGCGGCGAGCCAAGGCTGGGTGTTGTAGTAGCGGAAGTGGTTGTTGAGCGCTTGCTTATAGTCCTCGTCGTTCGTGTAGATCTTCCTCAGGACCGGCGAGAGGGCGTAGGCGACTGAGGCGCCCTGCTGGGTCTGGTAGTTGAAGGTGCACACGCTCATGAGCCAGCGCCAGTTCGCGTTGCGCAGGTCCTTCTTGGTGACCTTGTAGCCGGAGGGCTTGCCCTCGGCGACGGCGGTGATGTTCTCGTTTTCCATGGTTACTCATCCTCTCCGATGAAGGCGTCTGCGGAAGCGTGGGCGGCGAGCTCGGTGTCCCTCTCGGCACGCTGGTAGAACGCAATCGCGAGGGCAACACCGACGATGGCGGCGCCGATGATGGGCACGTTCAGGAAGGCCGAGAGGAAGAAGCCGGCGAGCAGGTACTGGAAGTACTTGGCGGTTGGCATGTAGCGGAGCAGCATGGCGATACCGACGGCCGGGAGCATCTTGCCGGCGAGGGTGAGGCCGGAGAGGAACCACTGGGGCATGACCTCGAGGAGCCAGTTGACGGCGGGCTGGCCGAGCGTCACGGAGACAAAGACGGGCAGGGCGGCGCACAGGCCGAAGAGCGCGGGGCAGACCCACAGGATGGCGTTCATCTGATTGAACTTACCCTCGTTGCAGAACTTCTGGGACTTCTCGACGACAAAGCCGTTGAGGATCTTGGCGACGACGTCGAGCTGGATGCCGAGCATGCCGACCGGCAGGCCGATGGCGAGGCCCGTGTCGGAGCCCAGGGTCACGCCGTAGGCGGTGGCGATGATGGCCATCGTGCCGTAGTCGGGAATGGAGGAGCCGCCGAAGCCCGCGACGCCGAGCTGCATGAGCTGAATGGTGCCGCCGATGACAAGGCCGGTCTTCCAGTCGCCCATGACGACTCCGGTGATGAGGCCCCAGAAAACGGCGTAATTGACGAAGATCATCGGGATGCCGTAGTAGTCCACGTGCTTGATGAAGGCCAGCAGGGTCAAAAGGACGACCTGCAGGATAGTGAAGTTGACCATATTTCCCCCTTAGATGAGGTCTGCGACGGAGACGGGCTTGTCGGCGGGCACGAACTGGGCCGTCACCTTGACGCCACGGGCGATGAGCGCCTTGTAGCTCTGGACGTTCTCGGCGGAGGCGTAGGCGCGCTGGGTGAGCTGGATGCCATCCTCCTTGACGAGCGAGCCGCCGACGACCAGCGACGGGAGCTCGACGCCCGACTCGACCAGGCGAAGCATCGTCTCGGGCTCCTTGGCGATGACGAAGACCTTCTCGCGGTCGTACTTGCCCGCGGCGAAGTTCTTGAGCGCGGTCTGCTCGGAGATGATCGAAACGGCCATGCCCGCGGGGCGCGCCATCCTCATGGTGGACTTCAGGACCTCGTCGCCGGCAACCTTGTCGTCGATGACCATGACTCGGGTCGCGCCCGACACCGGGGCCCACTGCGTCACGATGATGCCGTGAAGCAGGCGATTGTCGATTCGTGCCATAACAACACTCATGTTTGCTCCTATCAAATGAAGTTTTACGTTCGGTACTGCCTCGGCGCTATCCGGATTCGCGCCGGGCAAGGGGTTATCGGATTATTGAGGACGCGCGGTCAGCTTGCGGCGGCGCGGGGAAGGTCACTCGTCGAGCAGGAGGTCCGAGGAGCCGAGGCGCTCTTCTCGCGCCGGGGCGGCGCTCACGCTTATGTAGTCGAAGACATATGCGATCTCGCTTACGGGAACCTCTACGCGATAGCGCGTCGAGATGCTCGAGAAGCTCTGCCTGAAGGACTCGATGAAATCGGCGCGTTCCTCCTCGAAGCGGTCCTGGCCAACGTAGGTCTCAATGGGGTTTCTGGTAACAAGGCGCTCGACGAGACAGCAGAGGTGAACGTAGAGCCCAATGATGGCGTTGCTGCCGATCTTCTCGCCTGTCCTGCGCTGAAGCTCGTGCACGGCGCTCTCGATCTCATGGAATAGCCGCTCCGGGTCGAGGATGGTGATGGAGCGGATGACGTTCTGCAGCGTCATGTTCGAGAGCAGCTTCTCGTGGAAAGAAGAGAGCTCGGAAGCGTCAAGCCACCTGCCGAACACGGCATCAACCTTAGAGGCGGACGCCGTCGACATGATGTCCTCGAGGGCGACGAAGGGGACGGAGGCGACCCCGGGGTCTCCCGTGCCGATGACGGCGCAGACGCGGTGCTCGGAGAAAACGGCGTCGTTCGACCCGTTCGCGACGAGCTGCTTGAAGGGCCTCGTGAGCAGGCGCGCGCCTATGGTGCGCGGGAGGCTCTGCGAGACGAGCTGGCGTATCCTCTCCGCGGCGTCGACCCCGGACTCGGAGCAGAAGACGATGGCGTCCTCACGGTTGACGCGCTCGATCACCTTGCAGTGCGTCACGCACGCGGCGGTCGCATCGCCAAGAACCTCGGCGATGGACTTGCCGCCGAGCAGCCCGACCCCGATCTCGAGCGCAAGACCGGTAGAGACGTTGTTCACCACGCCGATAGTGGAGTCGGTAACGTTCTCGAGGGCCTTATAGGCCTCCTCCAAGGAGCCCATGTCGACGAGGAACACGACCCCGGTGCAGTAGGAATGGCGGTCGACGAGGCGCTGGAGCGGACCGACGATGTCCTTCAGCTGCTGGTCGTAGGGCATGTCGACAGCCTCGTACACATGCATGCCGAGCATACGGTTCGCCGCGTCGGCGATGCTCGTCGCCGTTGAGTAGCCGTGGGACAAGATGACGCAGAGCGTCCGAAGGGCCTTCGCATCGCGAGACTCCGATGCGACGCACAGCGTCAGAAGCGTCTTCGTGAAGTGATCGAGCGAGATTCCCAGCGCCCCTTCCACGTCTGCGGCGACCTGATCGGAGACACTCGAGGCAAACGGCAATTCGGAGGTCACGGCACCGAGGAGATGGGAGATTTGCTCCGCACAGGCAGACTTTCGCTTAGCCAGGCCGATACCCGGCCACAACTGCAGGCAAATCTCCTGGGCCAGTAGAAAAGCGACCTTCCTCGAAAGCTCGATGCCATAAGAAGAGCCTGCGTCGGCAAGGACCGCGCCCACGACGCGCTCGAAGGCGCGCGACCTCGAGGAGGCGACGCCGTGGTCGAAGATCAAGTGATCCTCAACGCCGCGCACAGCGGAGACAGCTTGCGAGACAAGCTCGGAGACAGAGAGCTCCCCGGCGCAGAATCGCTCATCGAGGGAGCACAGGGCATCGAGCGCCTGCTCGACCGGCCCTGTGCTCTCGGTGGCATCCAGAGACGCGTCGATCAGAACGCCATCGTCGGGCTGTTGATCGATCTGCGCGGAGGAGAGGAGCCCGCTGGGAAGAAGATACGGGCGAACGACGACGTAGTCGCCCTCGCGATTGAGGAACGCTTTGGCGCAGCAGTTCGTCACGCAGGCGCGCAAGCCGGCGATGTTATCGGAAAAGTCCGCGTTCACGAGGCAACGGTATGCGCCGCGGCTGATCTTCACATCAGAACCGATTCGGCACCCCTCGCTGCGCAGGAAGCTCAAGATGAGATCCTCGCGCTCCTCGGGGGTCCGCTCCTTGAGTGAGGGGACGCGGGCACAGATGGGCATTTTGCTGTAGGCCGAGGAAACCTTCAGGTCATCGGCGGAAAGCGTCGTCGAAAGAACGAGGCGAGCGCGCGGCGCATCCTGGGAGGCATCGAGCCCGAGGGCCGTCGCAAGGCAGTGCTCCATCGCAGAGGGAGAGAGTGCCTCGATGCCGTTGACAAAGACCACACCCCCGCGCGCTTTCGCGATCGACTCGTCAAGAAGCCCGTTGAACGAGGCGGCGTCCGGGACCCCGGCGCAGTCGATGCGCACATAGGAGGAGTCGCGGGACAGCAAGCCCTGGTTCTTGCCGTACTCGTACACAAGGCGAGAAAGGAAAGACTTACCGACACCCACGCCGCCGCTCAAGAGGATGGGCAGGCCAAACGGAGGGTACTGAACCGCAGCCTTGCACTGCTCGACAACGGAGCTGAGGCTCATGTCGAAGCCCACGGCACGCGCGAAGTCGCGGTGATCGGCGATTCCCGTCGCCTGGATGAGGTCGGCGAGCGAGGCGTACTCGCTTGCAGAGAGCTTTACCTGAAAACGCTTCTGGAACGCGCGGCGATGAAAATAACGGACAGGCCTGCCCGCCACCTTAACCACAAGACCGGCGCGAACAAGGTCGTTGAGGTACTGACTCGCCAGGCTCCTGGAGATGATGAGCGTCTCGGCGATGTCGGAGGTGGACAGACGGGCAAGGTCGTCGAGCGAGACGGCAGAGGTGAGGGTCTCGAGATGCTCGAGAATCCTGTCCCTCATGTCGACGGGTTTCTTTGCCAAGCTGTCCTGTGTGGTCTTGTCCATGACTTCTTACCTCCTCGTACAAGGAGTATAAGGGGAGAACAGAGAACGGAAGGGGGCGCGTGGGGGAATCAACAGCTCCGAGGAAAAGTCCACCACTTGAGGGGCAGAAAACAACGGCCATTGAACATTCAGGGCCGACGCTCAACACTTCGGCTCGACACTTCGCTTTGGAAAGGGCCCCGGCGCGCCGGGGTCCCAACATAAAGAAGGGCCCCGGCGCGCAGGGCCTAAAGCTTAACCATGCGCGCGGCGATGCGGGCGCAGTCGCAGGCGGCCTTCTTCTCGAAGGTGTTGTAGTCGACGACCCGGCCCTCGGCGCAGGGCTTGTCGCTGATGGCGCGCACGACGACGAGGGGCACGCCGTTGAGATAAGCGGCCTGCGCGATGGTGCAGCCCTCCATCTCGCAGCACAGGTCGCCGAAGGTCGCGAGGATTCGCTCCTTCTGTTCCGCGGGCGAGACGAACTGGTCGCCGGAGACGACGCGGCCCTTGAGGACCTTAATGTCGGGGGCGACGGCGGCCGCGGCGGCGCACGCCGCCAGCAAGGGCCGGAACGGATCGCGCAAGATCAAGGCGTCGCCCGGGAGGTCGGGCGTTACCGTCAGCCGGCGCCGCGTCTGCCGCATCATGAGGGAGAACGGCCTGGCCGGCGCATACGGCAGGAAGAGGTTCAAGGTGCACCCCGGGGCGGTCAACGAGGCCGACGTGTCGAACGTCGTCGCGCGCGGCTTCGGCGGCAGGGCGCCGTGCACCCATATATGCAGCGACTTGGCCTGCGTGCGCGTCGGGGCGTCGTGGAACTACGTCTGCCTGCTCGTCGACCTCTGCAACGGGGAGATCGTCGGCCACTCCGAAGGACCGAGGAGGGACGCGCGAGCTCCGAGCCAAGCTCTTGGATTACGTGCACTGGTACAACAACTTCAGGATCCACTCGACGCTGGGCTACATGTCGCCGGTCGAGTTCAGGGAGGCGGGGCCGTCCCTCCCGGAATCGTCCAAATAAGTGTTGCCAATCCATAGCCAATCCAGCCATCATCTTCGCGAAGGCGGACGTCAGGAAAAGCTCGGCTTGAGCTCGGTCGGACGCGGTCTGTGGGGCATCATTCAGGCTCAGGGGGTCTCCTTGTCTTCTTCGGTCGCAACCTGAATGATAGGGACGGCCCCTTCTCTCTTTCCCCTTCGTTTTCGACGCGTCACCCTCTCGGCGGGCTTAAGGCCCGCGCTCGCGGGTGCAGGGGCTACGCCCAAACCCCAAAAACGTAACGCCGTGCTCGAAGCGTTTCCGGACGTCAGCGTAATCTCAAATCCCGTTCGTCAACTCATGGGCAAGCCACCTGAGACTACTCATTTCTCCTACTGGCAATGAAGACTTGCGACCTGCAGTTTTGCAAGCTGCTTGAAAGCCACCTGCGTTGATTCACTTCCTATTGCAGCTGGAGGCTTGCACGCGAAAAGGCATTTAAGTTTCAAAACGGGCGTTTTCGGCGCTTCGAGCCTCCAAAGGCATCCCGCCGCGCCCTTTGGGACAAAAACAAAAACTCAAAGCCCTGAGTTCGAAAATAGTTTTTGGAGTTGTCCCGACTTTTGTCCCCGAAGCCGACGAAACGCGACAGGGTGTCACCTGGCGGCACTCGATTCGAGACGGCACCGAAAACTGGATGCAACCGGAATGACGGGACGGCAGAACCGAAGCCATCGAGTGGGGATAGAAAAAGACCCGGGTGCCGTGGCATCCGGGCCTTTGCTAGCAACTTGATGTTGCGGGCAGCTTAGAACTTGTGGCCGCACTTCTTGCAGACGCGCAGCTTGTTCTTGCCGTCCTTCTCGTGACCGACGCGGGTAACCTTACCGCACTCGGGGCAGACGAGATTGACGTTGGAGGCGTCGATGGGAGCCTCCTGCGAAACGATGCCGCCCTGCTGGTTGGCAGCGTTGGGCTTGACGGCCTTCTTGACGACCGAAACGCCCTCGACAACGACCTTGTTCTCGGCGGGGAGAGCACGCAGGACAACGCCCTGCTTGCCGCGATCCTTACCAGAGAGAACCTGGACCTTATCGCCCTTCTTGATATACATATATCTCCCCTAACTACAGGGTCTCGGGAGCGAGCGAGACGATCTTCATGTACTTCTTGTCACGAAGCTCGCGAGCGACGGGCCCGAAGATACGGGTGCCGACGGGCGAACCATCGTTGTTGATGACAACGCAGGCGTTCTCATCAAAGCGAATGTAGGAGCCATCCTTGCGGCGGATCTCCTTAACGGTGCGAACGACGACGCAACGGACAACGTCCTTCTTCTTGACGTTGGCGCCAGGGGTAGCCTCCTGGACAGCACCGATGAACACATCGCCGATGCCTGCATAACGACGCTTGGAACCGCCAAGCACCTTGATGCAGCGAATCTTGCGAGCGCCGGAGTTGTCGGCGACGTTCAGCATGGTTTGCATCTGAATCATGGTAGATGTTCCTCCGAACTAAGAACCGAAGAGAGGTGCGCAGCCTTTATACGGCCCGTGGTATGCAAGCCAGGCATACGCACATCTTCGGAAACGTACAAGTCGTAAGAGCGACTGCTTATTTAGCGCGCTCGACGACCTCGATGAGGCGCCAACGCTTCATCTTGGACATAGGACGGGTCTCCATAACGCGGACGGTGTCGCCCACGCCAGCCGTGCACTCCTCGTCGTGAGCGTGCAGCTTCTTGGAGCTGGTCATCATCTTGCCGTACTTGGGGTGACGCTTGCGCTCGGTGATGGTGACAACAATGGTCTTGGCACCGGAGACGGAGGTAACGACACCCGTACGGACCTTACGCGAGTTACGCGAATCAGTCATGTTCTCTCCTTAGGTCCTACTCGGCGACAGCGGACTTCTCCGCTGCGATCTCGCGGGCGCGCTGCTCCGTGAGGACGCGAGCGATGTCCTTCTTCACGGTGTTGACGCGAGCGGTGTTGTCCAGCTGGCTGGTGGCCATCTGGAAACGAAGGTTAAAGAGCTCGGCGCGCATTTCCTTCAGCTTCTCAACGAGCTGAGCGTCCGAGAGCTCACGAATCTCTGCGGGCTTCATTAGTTCTCCTCCTTGGCGGCGGCGGCGTCCTCAGCAGCCCACTTGGCCTCGAGAGCGGCCTCCTCAGCCATCTCCTTCTCGATGCGCTGCTCAGCGTTCTTGGCAGCAACAATCTTGGTCTTGATGGGAAGCTTGTGCTGTGCAAGACGCAGAGCCTCGCGAGCGACCTCCTCGGGCACGCCCTTGACCTCGAACATGATGCGGCCGGGCTTGACGACGGCCACCCACTCCTCGGGGTTACCCTTACCAGAACCCATGCGAGTCTCGGCAGGCTTCTTGGTGATGGGCTTATCGGGGAAGATCGTGATGTAGACACGACCGCCACGCTTCATGTAGCGGGTCATGGCAATACGAGCGGCCTCGATCTGACGGTTGGTGATCCAATGGGCCTCGAGAGCCTGGATACCAAACTCGCCGAAATGCAGCTCGGTATTACCCTTGGCCTGGCCCTTCATGGAGCCACGCTGCACCTTGCGGTGAAGAATACGCTTAGGGGCAAGCACTACTGACCCCTCCTCTCGGAGTTACGACGACGAGGACGGGAAGAGCCCTCGAGTGCAGGGTTGGGAACAGGCTGGCCCGGGAGCTTCTCGCCCAGGTAGATCCAGACCTTCACGCCGCAAGCGCCCATGGTGGTGCTGGCGACAGCCGTGCCGTAGTCGATCTTGGCACGGAGGGTGTGCAGAGGCACGCGACCCTCGCGGTACCACTCACGACGGCCCATCTCGGCACCGCCGAGACGACCGGAGCACTGGATACGGATGCCCTTAGCGCCAGCCTTGCGGGCAGACTGGACAGCCTTGCGCATAGCGCGACGGAAGGCAACGCGGCCCTCGAGCTGCTCGGCGATAGACTGAGCAACGAGGTTGGCGTCGAGCTCGGGGCGCTTGATCTCGACAACGTCGACGGAGAGCTGGCCCTTGGAGACGCCAGCGACCTTCTCGAGCTCGGTGCGAAGGGTATCGATCTCGGCACCCTTCTTACCGATAACAACGCCGGGGCGAGCGGTGAGGATGATGACCTTCACCTTGTCGCCAGCGCGCTCGATCTCGACGCGGGAGACAGCTGCGCGGGAAAGACGCTTCTCGAGGTACTTGCGGATCTCGAGATCGTTACCGAGGGTCTTAGCGTAATCCTTCTCTGCGAACCAGCGGGAGCGCCAGTTCTCGGTGATGCCAAGACGGAAGCCGGTGGGGTAGACTTTCTGACCCATACAGCTTTACGCCTCCTTTCGAGGAGCAACGACGACGGTGATGTGGGAAGTACGCTTCAGAATGCGAGAAGCGGAACCCTTGGCGCGGGGACGGATGCGCTTAAGCGTCGGACCCTCGTCAACATAGGCAGCGGCGACAACCAGGTTGTCGGCACGCAGACCGTTGTTGTTCTCGGCGTTCGCAACGGCGGAACGGAGAACCTTCTCGACATCCACGGCGACGGCGCGGTCGCAGAAGTGGAGGATGTCGAAGGCCTGAGCGACAGGCTTGCGGCGGATCAGATCGACCACCAGGCGGGCCTTGCTGGGGGAAACACGCACGTACTTAGCGACGGCGCGAACCTCGGTGGCCTCAGTTTCAATAGACTTAGTTGCCATTTACGGTTAACCCCCTATTTGGCCTTGTGGCCACGGAACGTACGAGTCGGCGCGAACTCGCCGAGCTTGTGACCAACCATGGACTCGGTAACATACACGGGCACATGCTTGCGGCCGTCGTGGACGGCGATGGTGTGACCAACCATCTCGGGGAAGATGGTGGACGCGCGGGACCAGGTCTTCACGACGTCCTTCTTGCCAGCCTCGTTCATCGCGGTGATACGCGAGAGAAGGCGAGTCTCCACGAACGGGCCCTTTTTGAGACTTCTGCTCATAAGTGCTTTCTCCTAAAACTCGGTATCCGAAATTACTTCTTACGGCGACGAATGATGTGCTGGTTCGAGACCTTCTTCTTCTTGCGCGTACGAAGGCCCTTCGTCGGCTTACCCCAGGGGGTAACAGAGGGACGACCAGAGGTGTGGTTCTTGCCCTCGCCACCGCCGTGCGGGTGGTCGACAGGGTTCATGACGGTACCGCGGACGGTCGGGCGCACGTTCATGTGACGCTTACGGCCGGCCTTGCCGATGACGATGTTGGCGTGATCGGCGTTGCCGACCTCACCAACGGTGGCGCGGCAGGTAACGAGGATGCGGCGCATCTCGGAGGAAGGCATACGGACGATAGCGTACTTGCCCTCCTTACCCATCAGCTGGCAGGAGTTACCGGCGGAACGGGCGATAGCGGCGCCCTTGCCCGGCTGGAACTCGACGGCGTGGATGAGCGTACCGACGGGGATGTCGGCGAGGGGCAGAGCGTTGCCCGGCTTGATGTCGGCGTCAGAACCGGACATGATGGTCTGACCGACCTCGAGGCCCTTGGGGGCCAGGATGTAGCGCTTCTCACCGTCAGCGTAGTGCAGCAGAGCGATGCGAGCGGAACGATTCGGATCGTACTCGATCGTGGCAACCTTGGCGGGCACGCCGTCCTTGTTGCGCTTGAAGTCGATCACGCGGTAACGACGCTTCACGCCGCCGCCCTGGTGGCGGGTGGTGATGCGGCCGTTGTTGTTACGACCGGCCTTCTTGGGCAGGGGCTCGAGAAGAGACTTCTCGGGCTTGGTGCAGGTGATCTCGGAGAAGTCGGAGATCGTCTGCCAACGCCTACCAGCGGAGGTCGGCTTAAGGTGCTTTACAGCCATTACAATCCCTTTCAATAGGAATCCGTTAGCCATCGCAGACAGGGATTCGAGGTTCTGCCTCGGGTGCGATGACACCGGACGTATACACGGTTCCGGGCGTGTCCATTTTATACGCCCAAAACCTTGAGCTCCCGCCTCCCCTATTTGGGAGGCATGAGCTCACTCAACAGCAGCGAGTCTTAGGCCTGGTTGCCAAAGACCTCGATGGTGTCGCCCTCGGCCAGCGTGACGATGGCCTTCTTCCAAGAACGGGTCTTGCCGGCGACATAGCGCACGCGCTTGGTCTTGGGCTTGACCGTCAGGGTGTTCACGCGAACGACCTTGACGCCGAAGATCTCCTCGACAGCGTCCTTGATCTGATACTTGTTAGCATCCTTGGCGACCTCGAACGTGTACTTGTTCAGCTCCATGCCGGAGAAGGAACGCTCGGACACGATCGGACGGATGATGATCTCGTGGGCGGTCATTTATGCAAGCACCTCCCCGAAGTGAGCGGCGATGTCGGCGGGCATCAGCACAGCGTTGTTGTTGACGAGATCGTAGGTGTTGGCCTCGTCAGCGGTGATGATGAACGTCTTGGGAATGTTGCGGAACGACAGGTAGGCGTTGACGTCCTCATCGCGAACGATGATGGTCAGACGCTTGCCCTCAAGGCCGAGAGCCTTGAGCATGGCGACAGCAGCCTTGGTGGAAGGCTTCTCGAAGCCGTAGTCGTCGACGAGCACGAGCTCGCCATCGGCCAGCTTGGCGGACAGCGCGGAGCGCATAGCCAGCTTGACCTCCTTGTTGTTCATACGCTTAGCGTAGGAACGGGGCTTGGGGGCGAAGACAACGCCACCGTGACGCCACTGGGCAGCACGGATGGAACCCTGGCGGGCACGGCCGGTGCCCTTCTGACGCCAAGGCTTCTTGCCGCCACCGGAAACCTCAGAGCGACCCTTAGCAGACTGGGTGCCCTGACGCCAAGAGGCCATCTGGCACTTGACGATGTGGTGCATAACGTGGATGTTCGGCTCGATGCCGTACACCTCAGCGGCGAGCTCGGCCTCGGCGACCTTCTTGCCCTCGCTGTTCTTTACTTCAAACTTTGCCATTTAAGTGTTCTCCTTGGTATGACGCTGGGCTAAATGGGCTGGGCCCTTAGGCCATACGGATGGCGACGAGACCATTCTTGGCACCCGGGACAGCGCCCTTGACCAAGATGAGGTTCTGCTCGGCATCGATGCGGACAACGGAAAGGTTCTTGACGGTAACGCGCTCGTTACCCATGTGACCGGCCATCTTGACGCCCTTGAGGACGCGCGCAGGATAGGCGCACTGACCGATAGAACCGGGGTGACGCTGGAAGTGAGAACCATGCGTCATAGGACCGCGGCGCTGACCCCAGCGCTTGATGCGACCCTGGAAGCCCTTACCCTTGGAGGTACCGATGACATCGACCTTCTCGACATCAGCGAAATCAGCGACGGTGACGACCTCGCCGACCTTGTGCTCCTCGCCGTTCTCGACGCGGACCTCACGAAGGAAGCGGACAGGCTCGACGCCAGCCTTGGCGAAGTGACCAGCCATGGGCTTGTTCACGTTCTTGGCCTTGATGTCGCCGAAACCGATCTGGACGGCGTCATAGCCGTCGGTTGCCTGAGTTTTAACCTGCGAGACAGCGCAGGGGCCAGCCTGGATGACCGTGACGGGAACGACGTTATCGTCCTCGTCCCAAACCTGGGTCATGCCAATCTTGCGGCCGAGAATCATGCTGATCAAGATATGATCCCAACTCTCGCGTGGTCTTGGGACAATGCGTACACCACCGAGCGTACGCCCCTAGAGGACCACCACTTACACGACGTGCTCCCCAGCCTTGTATTTCGCCCGGACTACCTGACAACCCTATTAAGCAGGCATTTTGTCCAGCCAGAATACTCCCCTGGTTTCACACAGCTGTTTAGTATACACGGCTGCGGGCGTATCCATCGAGATTCATATTTCACTCACATTGTTTACGCAGGTAAAGTGCGTGGATGGCTCCCGAGCACGGCGGAGGGCCGGAGAAATATATTAAGGTCCCTGCTCTACAGTCCTGCGCAAGACGGAGAGCACATTAAGTGCTCTCCTTTGCGTGCGGAACTCGCGATGACCTTAATATATTTCTCCGGCCCTCCGCCGTGCTCGGGAGACGACACGTTGATGTCTGCTTAACTCTGCTCGCTCAGCTAATTACTTTGTTGAGGATCGATGATTTGCTGCAAGATGAACTTGGATTGGGGCGCGTCGCCTTCTTCTCCCGACTTTGCCTCGTCAAAATCGAAGATCATGATGGCGCAGTTGGGGAGTTTTGTTGGGAGCTCGAAGCCCCCTGGGGCTGCAGCCTTGATGAATTGGCGGCTGGCGCTGCCGTGGCTTACTGCTAGAAGGGTTTCGATGCCCTCAGCGCCCATGAGATTGGTGAGGGTACCTACCATGCGTTCTTGCAGTGCGCGACTTCCTTCTCCTCCGAAGGGGACCAGGTCCTCACCCGGGTCCCAGACGTCGGTGGGCAGGGCGTCGTGGGGGCCTTCTTCGAAGGTGCCGTAGCTGCGCTCGATGATGCCTTCGCAGGGCTCGACTGCTGCATCCCGGCCGAGGAGTTCGGTTGCGACGAGACTTGCCGTGTCCATGGCTCGGCCTAAGGGCGAAGAGACCACTTTGTCGGGAACGACGTTGTGGGCTTTGAGCCACGCGGCTGCCATCCCGGCTTGCTGACGACCCAGGTCGGTCAGCGGTGAATCGCAGCGGCCCTGGACCAGCTTTTTGACGTTGAACTCCGTCTGACCGTGGCGGAGTAGATACAGCTTCTTCATGCTCTCCCCTTCTGCATAACCTGCTTTGCCGGCACAGCCTTACTCGTGGGTATGCCCTACGTAGTCTTCGTCGATCGCGATCTTGGCAATCGACCTGGGATATTCCGATTCGACCCGTTGTGCCAGTGCGTGCTTTAAGTCTTCGGCACTCATCTGTAGATCCGAGGGACGCACGCAGTCAAAGATCACGTTGGTGTGCGTGGGGCCCGGAACACAGCGTAGGTCGTGGATCGAGAGGCGGCTATCAATCTCTTGAGCCATAGCGTTGATGCGCAGACGCATGCTCGCCACCTTTGGATCGTCGGTCACGATGGGGTCGTAATGGAGCGTGACAATCATGCCGTCTTCGTTCCTAAATGCCTGTTCAATGTTGTCGAGCGTGTCGTGACTTTCCAGCGGGCTGGCCTCAGCCGCCATCTCGGCGTGGGCACTTGCGAACTTTCTGCCTGGGCCGTAGTCGTGAACCATCAAATCGTGAACGCCCAAAACGCCGGGGTAGCTCATGATTTTGTCTCGAATGTGCTTGACCAGCTTAGGATCGGGCGCCTGGCCCAAAAGCGGGCTCACCGTATCCTGGATGAGTTCAAAGCCGCTCCAGCCAATATAGGCGCCAACGGCAAGGCCGACCCATGCATCTAGATTGATATGCGTCACCTGCGAAACAATCGCGCACGCCAACACGGCGCCCGTGGCTAGAACATCGTTCTTGGAATCCTGCGCGGTCGCATGCAGCGTCTCGGACTCAATGCGATCGCCGAGTTTTTGGTTGAGGGCCGCCATCCAAAGCTTTACGACCATCGAAAGCGCAAGGACTGCCACCAGGGCAAGCGAGAACTCGACAGGTTCGGGGTGGATGACGCGCTCAACCGAGGACTTGATAAGCTCAAGGCCGATCAGCAGCACGAGCGCCGCCACGACCAGACCCGAGAGATACTCGTAGCGGCCATGGCCGTAAGGATGCTCGGGGTCGGCCGGCTTGCTCGCCAGCTTAAAGCCCAGCACGCTCACGATATTCGAGCTGGCATCGGACAGGTTGTTCATGGCATCCGCCACAATCGAAACCGATCCCGAAACCACACCAATGGCACCCTTTGCAGCACAAAGCGTCACATTGGCGACAATACACACCATGCCCGCTAACGTGCCCACACGCGCACGATCGCCCTGCGCGCGCTTAACAATCCACTCGAACATCTGCATCCGCCCCCACGGTACTACTTATATATCTATTGCTTGACCGGATTGTAGTGTAGCCACTTTGTCCCCCAGATACAAAAAGGCCGCAGCCCACACGGGCCGCGGCCTTGGAACACGACAAAGGGATCGTCCTTTTGTCGCACAGGTTTATGCGCTTGCTTCAGCAGCACTCGCCACTGTTTCGGACGGATCGGCTCCGTCCCCCGTCGCCTGCCCCTTCGCCGGCACCACGCCAAAGCAGTAGCTCAGCGCCGCAGACACCGCAAATGCCACACCGCCGGCAAAGCAGCACCACAGCAGGTTCGAAAAACCACCTGTGGCAAAGCCAATGACCATAAGGACATTCGTCATGCCGATGGTATAGGCCGTAACGTGGCCCACGGCCGCAACAAGGCCTCCGACGGCGCCGCCAATGGCCATGCATGTCAGACACCTGCCATATTTAAAGCCGCAGCCGTACAGCGCCGGCTCGCTTACGCCGCCAAGCACGCCCGAGATCGAATAGCCCAGCATGAGCGCCTTCTCGTCCTTATCCGCAACGCGGAGCGACGCGCCAAAGGGCATACCCCAAACGGCGAACGTTGCCATCGTCGCGGCGATCAGGATGCACGAATCCGTTCCCACACTCATAAACTGCGCATAGGCGAGCGATAGGACAACGTTGCTGACACCCGCGATCTTAAGAAACTCCCAGCCCGCGGCAAGCCCCATGAGCGTGAGCAGCGACACGATGCCACCGGAATTGCCAAGCATAAACATAAGCTGTCCCAGCAGCATGCCCAGATAGCTGCCTGCCGGCGCCGTAACACACAGCGACACCGGAACCATGACAAGCATGGTTGCAAACGGTACAAAAGAAAACGCCACAGCCTGAGGGATAGTGCGCTTAAAGAAACGCTCCACCTGCCATAGCACGGGCACCGAGATGAGAACCGGAATAACAGTCGTCGTGTAATCGTTGACCGGCGCGGGAAGTAGACCATACACGAAAGTCATCGATGCCCCCGTCGTCGATGCGGCATCAACGAGCTTAAGCAGATCGGGCACAATCAATACGCCGCCCAGCATCATGCCCAGCTGCTCCGAGCAACCGAGCTGGCGGGCAGCGGCCCAACCAAGATAGATGGGCAAAAAGTAATAGCCAGCGTTATACAGCCAGCTGTAAAACAGGCGATAGATTTCGGAATCGGCAGGCCATAGACCAAGCATGCCTTCGCCCATAATGACGGCAACGGTGCGGAACAGCGCCGCGCAGACAATAAACGGCAACGCCGACATCATGCTTTTGGACAGATAGTCCACCACGGCCATGGCGTTTGATGAAACCGTCGTTGTAAACGAGGTGTTAGAAACTTGTGACATGGAACGCCTTTCCCAATGTGACATGCGGACTGTCCCTTTGTCACATCGTGCGGTACTGACCGATTGCGCGGTACTTTTCGTAGCGGAGGTTTGTGAGGGTCGCGTCGTCGAGCTGCCCAAGCGTATCGAAGGCATCAAATGCCGAGGACATGACGACACCGGCGATCTCCTCATGCGACAGGCCCCTATCGTCAACAATGCCGTCGATGATGCCGAGCGCCAACAGATCGGGGGCCGTGAGCTTAAGCGCCTCAGCGGCCTCATTCGCGCGCTCGGTATCCTTCCACAGGATCGACGCACAGGCCTCGGGGCTCACGACCGAATAGGCCGAGCTTGAGAGCATCAGGATGCGGTCGGCCACGGACAGCGCCAGCGCGCCACCAGAGCCGCCCTCGCCTGTCACCACCGAGACAATCGGCGTCTTAAGGCCGCTCATCTCCATGAGATTCTGGGCAATCGCCTCGCCCTGGCCGCGCTCCTCGGCACCGATGCCGCAAAACGCGCCCGAAGTATCAACCAGGCACAGAACCGGCCGACCAAACTTTTCGGCCTGGCGCATCAGACGACGCGCTTTGCGGTAACCCTCGGGATGCGCCATGCCAAAGTTGCGGCGCATGCGCTCTTTGGTCGTGGTGCCGCGCTCGATGGCGATGACCGTTACGGGGCGTCCGTCTTTCCAGCCAATGCCAGCCACCACAGCGGCGTCGTCGCCAAAGTAACGGTCGCCGTGCAGCTCTACGAATCCGTCGAGGCCCAACGAGATCATCTCGCCTGCCGTGGCGCGGTTCGCCGAGCGAGTCTGTTTGACGATTTCGAGCGCGCTTTTTGGTGCGGCCGAGCGCTTAAACAAGTGTCCCA
This sequence comes from uncultured Collinsella sp., assembly GCA_938011935.1. Taxonomy (GTDB): domain Bacteria; phylum Actinomycetota; class Coriobacteriia; order Coriobacteriales; family Coriobacteriaceae; genus Collinsella. The sequence goes on along the minus strand of CALLSU010000116.1, from coordinate 3,566 downwards.
GCTTTTTGCCGCGACGACCCATATGCACGATCTCATGCGGAGCCCCTAGGCCGGGCGCGCGCCCTTCGTGCAGCGCCAGCAGCTCGCCTACCGTGAGCGCAATCTCGCCACGCAGAACAACGGCATCGCAAAAGCCGTGCTCCAGCAAAAACTCGGAGCGCTGAAATCCCTTGGGCAGGCGCTTGTGCATGTTCTGCTCGATCACGCGCGGGCCGGCAAATGCCGTCAGGGCATCGGGCTCGGCCAGGATAATGTCGCCCTCCATGGCAAAGCTCGCGGTTACGCCGCCGGTCGTGGGGTCGGTGAGCACCGTGATATACAGGCCGCCCGCCTCGCTGTGGCGCCTAACCGCCGCAGAAATCTTGGCCATCTGCATAAGCGATGTCACGCCCTCTTGCATGCGCGCACCGCCCGAAACGGTAAAGCCGACAACTGGCAATCCCAGCTCGGTCGCATGCTCAAATGTGCGACAGATCTTCTCGCCCACCACGGAGCCCATCGAGCCCATCATAAAGTTGGCATCCATAAAGAAGAGCGCGGTATCGCAACCGCAGATTTTGCCCCTGCCGCACACAACGGCATCGCGCTCGCCCGAACGCTCGCTCACGCTCTTGAGTTTGTCGGCATAACCGGGAAACGAGAGGAAGTCCTCCGACGCCAGATTAGCATCCCATTCCTCAAACGTGCCCTCGTCGACCGTCATGCGCATACGGTCGCGCCCACTCACGCGAAAGTGCTTGCCGCAACGGGGGCACACCTCGAGGTTGTCGTGCAGGCGTGCCTCATCGATCACACGGCGGCACTCCGGGCACTTGATAAACACGTGGCGCGCGGGAAACTCGGCGCATGACTCGGTCATCGGCCCCTCAAGGACGTTGACCGTCTTCGCTTTCCTATTCATCAGCATAGAGATGCCCCATCAGATCGGTGTGATACATGCCCGACAAGAACTCGTCGTTTGCCAGCACGTCGAGCTGAAGCTCGCTGTTTTCGCTCACGCCCCCAATCACGAGCTCGCCCAGGGCCGAGCGCATCTTGCGAATGGCGCCGTCACGCGTGGGCGCACACACGATGAGCTTGCCGAGCATGGAGTCGTAGTACGGCGGAACTTTCGCACCGGTAAACATGGCGGAATCCCAGCGCACGCGCGGGCCACCCGGCACACGCAACGCGGTGACCGTTCCGCACGACGGCAGAAAGTCCGGCGTTTCGGCATTGATGCGGCACTCCATGGCGTGGTTGCGCACCGGCATGTCCTCCTGCTCAAAGGGCAGAGGCTGGCCGGCTGCCACGCGCAGCTGCCACTTGACCAAGTCGGTATCGGTTACAAACTCTGTAACCGGATGCTCCACCTGCAAGCGCGTGTTCATTTCCATAAAGTAGAAATTGCCGTCGTCCGAGTACAGAAACTCGATGGTGCCAGCGCCCTCATAACCGACGGCACGAGCCAAGTCGCGCGCGGCCTTGTGCATGCGCGCGCGAATATCGTCGCGTCCGTCGAGGCACGGCGCGGGGCTCTCCTCGATCAGCTTTTGGTTGCGGCGCTGCACCGAGCACTCGCGCTCGCCGAGTGAAAACACATGGCCCTGCTTATCGGCCATAATCTGTACCTCAACGTGATGCGCCGGCGCGACGAACTTCTCCATGTAGCACTCGCCGTCGCCAAAAACGGCCTCGCCCTCGGCACGCGCCTCGATGAACGCCTTTGCCGCGTCTTCCACGCGCTCGACCTTGCGAATACCGCGACCGCCACCGCCGGCACGCGCCTTGATGAGCACGGGACAGCCGATGCGCTCGGCCTCGGCCGTCGCCTCCTCGGGGCTTTTGAGCAAATCGCAGCCCGGCACGATGGGCACGCCCGCGGCAGCAGCCGTTCGGCGTGCGGCGTCCTTGTCGCCCATGCTGTCGATCACCTCGGCCGAAGGACCGACAAACGCCAGACCGTATTTGTCGCAGTCGCGCACGAAGCTCGCCTTCTCTGAGAAAAAGCCATAGCCGGGATGAATTGCCTTAGCTCCCGACTTTACGGCACAGGTGAGCACGGCATCGTCGTTGAGGTAGCTCTCGGCAAGACGCGGGCCGCCGATGCAATACGCCTCGTCGGCAAGCTGCACGTGTAGCGCGTCCGCATCGGCCGTGGAATAAACGGCGACGGTCTTGATGCCCATATCGCGGCACGCGCGGATAACACGGACCGCGACTTCGCCGCGGTTGGCGATGAGCACTTTGTCGAACATGAAGCCTTCCTTAACTTTCGTGCATGAGTGCAAAAGACATATCGGCGCGGCAGCAAACCTCACCGTTGACGCTCGCGGTACCCGTCGCAAAGCGGAACGGCCCGTGCGCACGCGTGATGGAGCACACCAGATCCACCGTGTCGCCCGGGCGCACCGGACGCTTAAAGCGCACCTTGTCCAGACTCGTGTAGAACGGCGTCGCGCCGCGCGCCTCCTCATCGCCCATCAGCAGCACGCAGCAGTTCTGGGCGAGCATCTCGCACTGAATCACGCCGGGGACGACCGGGTTTCCCGGAAAATGTCCCTGCAAAAAGTACTCGTCACCCGTAATCGTGATCTTGCCGTGGGCCTCGTCGCCCACCAGCTCGGCTTCGTCGAGCAAAAGCATCGGCTCGCGATGCGGCAACAGCTTCTTGAGCTCTTCTTTGTTCATGGATATCACCTATCCGATCCTCATGAGGCAGCTGCCAAACTCCACGAGGTCGCCATCGGCCACGCAGATCTCGAGCACCTCGCCGTCTGCCTCGGCCGTCACCTCGTTGAGAACCTTCATGGCCTCGATGATGCAAAGGGTCTCGCCGGCCTTGACCTTGGAGCCCACGCGCACAAACGGCTCGTCGCCCGGCGCAGGGGCAGCATAGAAGACGCCCACCATGGGAGCAGTCACCTCGGTGCCCTTGGGCTCCGGCGCGGCGGCAGCCGCCAGTGCGGCGAGAGCGCAGGCTAAAAATAACAGTGTTTTCTTCATACGTTTCAAATCTCCTTCTGATGAAATATTTGTTGAATTCATTGTCCGAACCAGAACAACATATCTTTTGTCCAGCGTGACGGCATGGTCATGCTCTGAACAATGCGTGACCGTGAGATATATTCAACGTGTCCGTCCAGAAACACTCCGTTCAAACCGTTGCCGTGCCTGCCGAGCCCCATATGCGCCTCGCCCGCAAAAAAGTAGTATCCATACAATGCATTGTAAGGATCGGGATCGAATCCTCCATCACCGATTTTCCCGTAAGGCTGACTGTTGAATGCGTTGTATTTGGTGTCAATCAACAGCGCTTTCTGCGACGGAGCCCTGACTTTGCCGAGAGTCTTTACCGCCAGTGAGGAATACGGTCCGCTTGTGCTGTAAAGGTGTCCTCCGATATTGTATTGGTGCATTCCATAATGCGGCATTCCGATATAGATTGTGTCGATATTCAGCGCAGGGCATTTCAGAATGCCTTTCCGGAAACGTGCCGGAACAGTATCGAAATGACGCTGTGACGCATTGGAATTTCTGGTGATGTCCCCGTAGGGAATTCCCCAGTAGGGTGCGACCAGATGCGC
>CALLSU010000115.1:0-3146 GCA_938011935.1 uncultured Collinsella sp. | reverse complement strand
GGAGCAGCCATGTCCAACGCACCCACGCACTCTGTCCACAGCGCAATCGCAACAGGTCCGCTGCTCCTGCTCCTCTTTTTTCTGATCGGCTGCCTGGCCCCAGGGACCGCACTCGCCGTCGACGGGAGTGACGCCCTTAATTTCCGCACCATAAGCGGCGGCTGTGGCCCCTTCGGTGTCGGTAAATACGAGGCACAGGACACTTCGATTTCGTACTGCATGAATCAAGACTGCCCCGGCCCCAGCAAGCCGGGAGGGCCATGGCGCACATATAACCAGGGCTGGACATGGCTCGATGACGAATTTGCCGCCATCGTCTGCCACGGATACCCCTCCAGTACATCCTTTGGCGGCCACAATCTGTCGCCCGATCTCGCCCGCGCCGCCACCCAGATTGCCGTGTGGATGCTCAACGGAACCACGCACCCCGACGGCACCTATTCGTATACAAATAGCAAGGGAGTTGCCAGAAGCGGTAGGTTTTACGAAAACGCCGAGGCTGTAGCGGCTGCACGTTGGCTCTACGAGAGCGCTAAGTCCGGATCCATTAAGGCAGCCCCACATCGAGCCAGGCGTTATTACGGCCCGGTCTCGGGCGAGGGTCGACACCAGGACATGCTCTATGTTCTGCCCGCCGTCTCCGTATCTTTCCAAAAACAATCGTCCCGGGCTGACATCACCGCCGGTAACGACACATACAGACTCGGTGGCGCAACCTTCGATATCTTTGAAAGTGCGGGCGATGCACGTGTCGGCACTATCCAGATGGACGAAAACGGGCGTGCACAAGCAACGCTTTTGCCCAATACGGCATATTACCTGGTCGAAACCAAAGCCCCGGCAGGCTATATCCCTCGAAGCGACCGAATAGCCTTCACCACACAAAACAGCGGCGAACATGTCACTATCAACGAGCAGCCCGGCACCATCACCTTGCGTATTGCAAAAATCGATGCCGCCACGGATGCCGGCGCCCAAGTTGGGGCGTCGCTTGTGGGCGCTGAATTCACCTGCGTCTCGCAATCAACTCCCGGCTGGGCTCGCACCCTTACGACCGACGAAAACGGATGGGCGATCCTCAATGACGTTCCCCTGGGCACCTTTACCATCTACGAATCGAAAGCACCCGAGGGCTACCTGATTTCAAACGACTGCTGGAGCTACACCGTCGGTGCCGAGCAACTCGGAGATACGGGCATCGTTGAGCTCGAAAGCCGTATTCCCAACATCCCCATCGCCTTTGACCTTGAAATCTCGAAGTTTAAGGACCATGGCGACAACGATGAGTCCGGCCTTGAGCAGCCGGCGGAAGGCGTCGTCTTTGAAGTTGTCAGCAATTGCTCCCAACAAGTCGTCGGCACGTTGACCACAAACGTTTATGGCTTTGCCTCCACCAAAGACCAGCCCGAAGCATGGTTTGGCGCAGGCAAGCGACCTGCCGGCGCTCACGGTTCCATTCCCTACGACCGCGCGGGCTACACCGTTCGCGAGGTTGCAGAAACGGTACCAGAAGGATTTAAGCAAGCAGGGGAATGGACCATCACAGCAGAGCAGACCGCAGACGGCGCCGAGCTTCAGTACATCGTGGACAACCATGCCCTATCGACACACCTTCAAATCGTAAAGCGCGATGCTCAGACCGGCGGCACCGTACCACTTGCAGGCTTTGCGTTCCAGCTGCTCGATAGCCATCACGAGCCCGTCTCGCAAACATGTTGGTATCCGGCCCACAATGTAATGAACGCCTTCACAACCGATGCAACCGGCTCTGTCACGCTGCCCGAATCACTTCATCCCGGAACATACTACGTGCGCGAGGCATCGGCCAAGGAACCGTATCTGCGCGGAGAAGACCTGGAGATAACGATTCCCGCCGACAGGAATCTGACATTAAGACGGATGCTGTAGATGGGCGCACCCTCGCTGGGGCCACGTTTGACATCCGCGCTGACGGCGACATCGTGCGAACCGACGGCAGCATCGTCGCCCTGGATGGCGAAACCGTCGCCACCGTTACGACCGACGAACGGGGGCAAGCGCGAGTCGACCATCTTTCGCTGGGATGCGGTACCGCCACCTATGAGGTCGTCGAAACACAAGCGCCCGAAGGTTACCTGCTCAACCCGACCCCACATACTGTGAAGTTGTCGTACGCTGACCAGCAAACGCCCGTGATCGAAGTGCGCCTTGACGTTTCCAACGACTACACCAAGATCGATGTCTCCAAAGTCGACGCGTGCGGAGGTCAGGAAGTGACAGGCGCCGAGCTTGTCCTCTGCGACTCCAATGGCAACGAAATCGATTCTTGGACTTCATCCGGCAAACCGCACCACATTGAGCACCTTTCGCCCGGCACCTACACCCTACGCGAAACGATGTCTCCGCGTACCTACGACCTCGCCGAGGAGATAACGTTTGAAGTAAAAGCCACGGGAGAAGTTCAAACCGTAGCCATGAAGGATACCCCCATCGAGATCAGGGGAAGCGTCGATAAGCGCCAAGAGATTGCACAGCCAGTCGTAAGCAAACTCGTTGCCAACGGCGACGGAAAAAACCGAGCCAAAGCACGGGCCAATACGCAAGGCGCCTTCTCCTATACCATCGACGCCAAAAATGAGTCGAGCACCTGGGTCGACGAGTTAACCATCACCGACGACCTTGAGTGCGTCAAAAATGGTGCAGCGAAACTCGTTGCCGTTGAAACCCCCATTGCGGTCGGTGATCTAAACGGGCTGTGCAACGTGTGGTATCGAACGTCTCCGGCAGGAACAAGCGATACGGGCAGGCAGGTCAATGCAACGCTTGACGACGGGCGCCACAATCCTTGGCTCGAAACGGAAGAGGTTGCAAAGCTGCTGGGCGACGATGTGCGTCTCGTCGATTACGACGGGTGGCACCTATGGAAAGCAGATATCCCGACGGACAAGTCCGTCACGCTCGATACGAAAGAGCTTGATCTTACAGACGACGCCGTCATCACGGGCATCCGTTTTGAATACGGTGCGGTAGCCGCCGACTTTACAACCAGAAGCGAGGCGGGTTCTTGGACCCGGGATGACCTTAAAGACGAACACGACGATCTTGACGATGCCAAGGCGGTCCTTAACTCGGATGCCCGAGGCGCAGTCGTGCATATGCAGGCAACG
>CALLSU010000114.1:0-4860 GCA_938011935.1 uncultured Collinsella sp. | reverse complement strand
TACAAGGTTTATCGCGAGTTCCGCACGAGCCGGAGAGCACTTAATGTGCTCTCCGTGCGAGCAGGACTGTAGAGCAGGAAACCTTGTATACGCCCGCCCGCTCCCGAGGGGCATCTCTCATGCAAAAACTTTTGTTGGGTAAAGTCCGAGATCAGTGGCGTTTTATACCGAGAAATTCAAAAAAGTTGAAAATTCATTACATATTTGCGTTGACTTTAGGTAACTAAAGTTTCATACTCCTTTTCAACCACTGGGGGATGTGAACACGCACGGATCGTTCGCATCATGATTGAAGAGGATTTCTTAGACATGTTCACGCATCAGCTAAACATTATCAGCGTAGTAATTATCTGATGCGGGTTAGCACATACAGCTAGCCCGTACGATAACGGGCGGCTGATGAAGATGAGGGCCGTCGAGCGCAACCGACGGCCCTCATTTTTTATGTCTAGGAAGTTCTTTTTAGAGGAGGAAATGTAATGAACGGAGTTTTGCTCATGGTTGTGGCCGCGGCGGTGCTCGCCTGCGGCTATCTGGGCTACGGCCGCTGGCTGGCCAACAAGTGGGGCGTTGACAAAGAGGCCCTCACGCCGGCCAAGCGCATGAAGGACGGCAAGAGCTTCTCGCCCGTCTCCGCCTTTACCGCGTTCTCGCACCAGTTCAGCTCGATCTGCGGTGCTGGCCCTGTCACGGGTACGATCGTCGCCATGGCCTTTGGCTGGCTGCCCGTCGTGCTCTGGGTCCTCGTCGGCGGCATCTTCTTTGGCGCCGTCCACGACTTTGGTGCTCTGTACGCTTCGATGAAGAACAACGGCAAGTCGCTCGCTCAGCTCATCGAGAAGTACATCGGCAAGACCGGCCGTCGCCTGTTCCTGCTGTTCTGCTGGCTGTTCTGCATCATCGTCATCGCCGCCTTCACCGACATGGTCTGCAAGACGTTCATGTTCACCCCGGCCGTTGACGCTTCTGGTGCTGCTACCGGTGCCATCGACTTCACCAAGTCCTATGCCGCCGGCTGCGCTGGTACCATCTCCATCCTGTTCACCTTCGTCGCTATCGCCTTTGGTTGGGCCCAGAAGAAGTTCAACCTCACCGGTGCTACCGAGTTCGTCACCGGCGTGGTCCTCATGGTTCTCATGTTTGCCGTCGGTATGCAGTTCCCGGTCTACCTGGACAAGTTCCAGTGGTTCGCCGTTGTCATGGTCTACCTGGTCTTTGCTGGCGCCATGCCCATCCAGATGCTCAAGACCCCTCGCGACTACCTCACTTCCATCATGATGATCGTCATGATCGCCTGCGCTGTCCTCGGTATCGTCGTCCTGGGTGTTAACGGCCAGGCCACCATCACCGCTCCGGCCTTTACCGGCTTCTCCAGCGCTTCTGGCATGATGTTCCCGGTCCTGTTTGTTTCCGTTGCCTGCGGTGCCCTCTCCGGCTTCCACAGCCTCGTTTCTTCTGGTACCTCCTCCAAGCAGGTCGAGAAGGGGCAGGACGCCGTCAAGGTCGGTTATGGCGCCATGATCGTCGAGTCCTTCGTCGGCATCCTTGCCATCATCGTCGCCGGCATCATGTTCTCCGACATGAACACCGCCGGTACCGGCGCCCTCAACGCCGGCGTCGCTTCCACCCCGTTCCAGATCTTCGCCGCTGGCATCTCCCGCGGTATGCAGGCCTTCGGTGTTGACGGCACGCTCGCTACCGTCTTCATGACCATGAACGTTTCCGCTCTGGCCCTGACCTCGCTCGATGCCGTCGCCCGCATCGCCCGCACCTCGTTCTCCGAGTTCTTTGCCCAGACCAACGACGCCCTGGCCATCGAGTCCAAGGCCGGCTACATGAAGGTTCTCGGCAACCCCTGGTTCGCCACGGTCGTCACCCTGCTTCCCGGTCTCGCCCTCGCCTTTGGCGGCTATGCCAACATCTGGCCGCTCTTTGGTGCTTCCAACCAGCTGCTCGGCGGCATGACCATGATCACCCTCGCCGTGTTCTGCAAGTGCACCGGCCGCAAGGGCTGGATGCTCTACGTGCCCGTCGCCTTCCTGCTCTGCTGCACCTTCACCTCGCTGGTCCAGAGCGCCATGGGCTGCATGACCGCTGTCCAGGCTTACGGCTTCTTCGGCACCATCCCGGCTACCGCCACCACGGCCGCCGTCTCCGTCGCCGCCACCAAGGGCTTGCAGCTCGTTTTCGCCGTCCTGCTGATGGTCCTGGGCCTCATCGTCGCCGTCAACTGCCTCAAGGAGTTCTTCGGCAAGGAGGCCGGCTCCATGCCCGACGAGGAGCCCGAGTGGTCCGAGATGGGCAAGGCCGAGTACGGTCGCGCCGCTGCCGCTGAAGTTCCTGCCGACGCCGAGGCCGCCAAGGCCTAGTCGGTCGGACGGGTTGAATCTCCCATCTATTTGACTCGGAAAGACCGGGTCCGCAATCAAGCGGACCCGGTCTTTTTTCTTGTGAGAACAGGTGGTGCAAGGGCGTTCTCGCAGATGTTTTGCGTGGATAGGCTCGTGCGTTGTACCATATGGACGTATATGTGTGCATATGAAAGGGGCCCCGTGGCCAAGACGGTATATTCCGATAATCAAAACAATGTCGATGCTCTGGCTGAGCGTCTGAGCAGCCAGACATCGCTTTCTGCCGAGCGCGCCAAGCTGGTTGCCTACGACCTGCTCTGCCGCAAGGCACTCAAGATTAAGTCGAGCGCGCTGGCGCAGATTTTCCGCTCCGTCGATAAGGAATGCGACACCAAGGCGATGCGCGATGAGCTTATCGCGGCAAATATCGTGACCAAGATCGAGGGCAGCGGCATTAACGGGCGCCCGGCGTTCTATACCATCAATGTCGAGATCCGCGATACCCAGGAGCAGCCTGCCGAGTCCGTCGAAGATTTTGTCGTCGAGGATTCCGCTGACGTGCCTGCTGTGGAAGAAGCTGCTCCGCGTGAGCATGTCGATACCGATGAGTTGCTCGATGAGAACGTCGTGCGTGCCTTTACGGCCAAGGCAGGACGCGGCGGTTTTGGCGGGGGTGGCAAGCGCGATGCGCAGCGCCGCGCCCAGCAGGAGCGCTTCCGTCGTGCCGTTGCTCAAAAGGGTGAGACGGATGCCGAGGCTGTTGAGAACGAGGTTGCTGCCGAGTCGCAGAGGCCCGCGAAGGAGCAAAAGCCCGTGGAGGCCCAGGAGTCCCAGCGTCGCCGTGGTGCCCACTTTAAGGCTGCGCAGCAGGATGTCGCGCATGAGGTTGAAGAGCCTTCCGAGGCTGCAGACGATGTTGAGGAGTCTGCCAAGAAGGCTCCGGGTTCATGCCGTCCCGGGCGTGGTTTTGCGAGGCGCGCGTATCCCGTAAGGCGTCAGGAGAAGGGCGAGCCGGCTTCGACCGCTCAGGCCGAGAAGGCCGAACAAACCGAGAAAACCGTTGAGCCGGCGGCTCGCGAGCAGCAACCTTCCGAGTCGCAGCCTGCGGCTGACACTGAGGTCAAAGCTCAACAGACCGCTGATAAGCAGGCGGGGGAGAGCGCCTCAGGCAAGCCCCGCCGTCGTCGTCACCGCGGCGGTCGTGGCTCAAATGCCGAGGCCGCGGCCGAGAAGACAGCGACACAAAACGGAGATGAGAAGGCCGAGACTCCGGTGGATCAGGTCAAGCGCCAGCCGGCGAAGGAGGCCAAGTCCGATCGTCCGCAAAAGCGCTCGTCTGCGCCCAAGCAGGAACGTAATACCCGGGCAGATTCCAAGCGTAAGCCTCATGCACAGGCTGAGCCTGCCGCGGCTGATAGTGCTACCCAGCAGCCCGAGTCGGCCGTCCACGGCGAGGTATCGGCGTTTGCCCTTGCCCGCGTTTTGGGCAGGCAGCTGCTCAAAGTTGTCCCTACGCCTACGGCGCTCTCTAAGATCAAGGAGCAGCAGACTCAAATTGTTAAGGTCGAGGGCAAGGACGGCAAAAAGGCGCCGCAGCGCACTCAGCACAACGAGATGTCCAACCGCAAGATTGCCGAGGAAATCGCAATCATCCAGGCTTGGATCGAGCAAAACCGAGGTGCCGATACGCCGGTTGCCTCGCGCCGCCAGCGTGCCTACCAGATTTTTAACGACGAGAAGGCTTTTGACGGCAAGCACGGTGAGCGCCTGATAAGGCGCATGACCGAAAAGGGCATCAGCATGCAGGCGATCAAGGTCGCCCCCAACCGCCCCGTGCACTTTACGGGTTTCTTTACGCTGGGCGCCGATAAGCCGTTCATTATGGTCGAGAACCTGGACACCTATGACGAGATCGTCAGGCTGCTGCGTGGCCGCAAGCACGCCAAGCTCTTTGGCATCAAGGTGGGCGGCGTGATTTTTGGCGGCGGATGCAAGGCGAGCGTCTCGCATGCCCTGGACGATTATCTGGCTGAGATCGGCTATCGCTTTAACTACGTCTACTACGTGGGCGATATCGACCGCGAGGGCGCGCGCATCGTCGAGCAGGCTCGCAATGCCAATGTGGTTGAGATTCGTCTGCATGCCGGCATGTACCGCGCCATGCTCGCCGAGCATAAGCGTCGCGTGAAGGCCGGCGGCGAGTGCGAGCCCGCGGCTGCCAACCAGGGCGTGCCGCAGAACTTGGCGGCGACGATCAAGGATCTGCCCATGGTCACGCGCGTGCAGTTCCGCAATGTGCTACGCGAGGGCGGGCGCATTCCGCAGGAGATCCTGATGACCGCCGACTATCGGGATGGCGACTCGGGAAGCTTCGACCGCATGCTGAACAACTAAATTCCGCCGGCCCCGGGAGAGCGGGGACACCGGCTTAGGTTTCCTGCTCTACAGTCCTGCTCACGACGGAGGCCACATTAAGTGGCCTCCTGTTCGTGCGGAACTCGCGATAAAC
>CALLSU010000113.1:0-2204 GCA_938011935.1 uncultured Collinsella sp. | reverse complement strand
GGTAATGCCGTGCTCGTTGATGTCCGCGGAAAGCGACGAGAGCGCAATGTTGACCGTTTCGTTGGCGCAGTAGCGGCGCACGGCGGTGCGGTCGTTGGCCTCGCAGAGCGCGTCGATGCGCTCGAGCGCCTCATCGGTGTGACCCTCTTCGATCAGGGCCGCTAGACCGCGCAGGTAGTGGCGCATGTCGTGACGGAGAACCGAGAGCTCGCGTCCGGACTGGCGCCAGGCTTCGAGCTCTTTGATGGCCGCGCTGTCGCGGGTCGCGAGCATCCAGCGCTCGCGCTCGGCGATTTCCTTTGCCTCGTATTCGCGAAGGTAGACGGCAAGAAACATAAGGTAGAAGGCGCAGAGGGCGAACGCCAAAAACTCAACGGTTACCACCGAGCCCGAGTGGAAGAGCGTGGTATAGACGTTGGTGGCGTAGTCGAAGATGTAGTAGACGAGCGGCAGGATGAGCAGAATCTCCAGCTCGGTGGGGCTTTTGATCGCCAGGCGGGGGCCAATCTCGCTTGCCCAATGCAACAAGACGGCAAAGACGCCGAGCGTGGTAATGATGCGCGCCGTGTAGTACGCGACCTGCGAATCGGTGGCGGCGAATGCGGCGATGCCCACCCAGTTGCTAAACTGGCAGCTCAGGTAGGCACTGGTAACGCCCAGGATGGAGAGCAGCGGACTCAGGCGATAGCGTACGCACAAGTAGACGACAAGCGGCAGATGCACGACGAGTGGATAGGCCTGTCGGGCAAACAGCTCACCACCGACGAGGTTGGCAATCGCAAAAGCGGTGCCGGTTACGGCGCCGACCCCCACCAGCTCGAGCGAATGGCGGCGGTTGATCTCGACACCGCACAGCGCCGCCGAGGCAAAGACGCCAAAGAGCAACGTCGTCGCATGGTGGATTGCCCAAAGTACCAGTTCTGCCGAGGAAAGCATCAGCGTCTCCCGCCCTCGAACCGCACCGCAAAGTAGGCGTCTTGGAATCCCTGCTTGCAGCTGCGCGCGAGCGGTATGCACGCACCCGAGCGCATGACGATTTCCGTACGGTTAAAGTGGTCGATATTGCGCAGATTGACCTGGTAGCTGCGGTGGCACTTAAAGAAGGTCGCGTTTTAGGCCAGTCGGTCCTCGATGCTGCGGAACGGCTCGAGTGCCTCGATATCGCGGCCGTCGCGCAGGTGGAAGACCACGTGCTTGTTGCGGGCCTCGGCATATTCGATATCGGATAGGCGCAGGGCATGGTAGCCAAAGGACGTCTTGATGACGAGTTCGTCGGTCGCTGCCGGACGCAGGCTCGACAGTTCGTCGAGCAGTTGAGCCACGCGCTCGTAGGTCACGGGTTTGAGCAGGTAGTCGAAGGCTCGGACCTCGTAGGACTCAAGCGCGAACTCGGGCGATGAGGTCAGAAACACCAAACGCACGGCGGTATCGGATTGGCGCAGCTCGCGGGCGGTGTCCATGCCGTTGACGAGCGGCATGATCATGTCGAGCATGATAATGTCGGCGCGCGATGCGGCATGGCGTGCCAGCAGGTCCTCGCCGCGCGTGACGAGTGCAACATCGACCGCCGTGCCCGTTTCGGTCGACCAGCGGTTGATCATGCGGTGCAGGTTATCTAGAAAGGCGACGTCGTCGACGCAGGCGATGATTTTGAGCATATTGGGCCCCCTTAGTACCTCGATTGTGCCACATCGTGCACGCGCCACCCGCGGGGGTGCGTTCCATTTGCGCCCCACGGTACGCAACTCGCGCCGAGCAGCAGGGTGTCAAAACATGCGGTTGCACAATACCAGGTGGATATATATGTCGATTTGAGCTGACGGCTGGCGTGGGAGCATGCCGGCCGTCAGCGCCAAGCGATATCGGACATCGCGAAAGCATAGGGGCAAGGGAGCTGAACGATGAAGGAGAAGAAGATGGGGATGCGCGCCGCGTTGACGCGTCTGCTGGGTATCGCAACCGTGGCCTGCGCACTCGTGGCGATGCCGGCGGTGGCAAACGCCGAGACGCAGGTTATGCCCGACGGGGTGAGGGCGGAGGTGCTGTCGCTTAAGCAGGCCAACAACGAACCCGTCCAAATCACCGAGCCGGGCAGTTACGTACTTAAGACGGCTGAGGGTGAGGTCACGCCATCTTCGGGTTACACCATCGACGCGCCGGATGCGTCTCGGATTAATCCTGTGAGGATCTACATCGATGGTACG
>CALLSU010000112.1:0-2152 GCA_938011935.1 uncultured Collinsella sp. | reverse complement strand
GACGGGCTTAAGAAAGGAGGACCTGGTTAATAAATGCTAGACAATGGCATGTTTCCAGCTAGAAAACGTCCTTGGCAAATACCTTTGAGTCATTGGGGACCTGACGGATTTCGATAACCACGCCATCGTTCACAAGCTCTTGGATATGCTCGGCATCGGTTTCGGTCGCAAAGATCGCGGGGGTCGGATGAAGCGTGGTCTCGGGAGACTTTCGAGTTCCGCCCAGATTGATCTCCTTGATGTCTTTGCAACCCTTAGCAAGGCGATAGGCATCCTCGATCGTCTCGACAATGATAAACAGCGAATACTTGTCGGTGACGCCGCTGTTGAGCGCCTCGATAGCAGCGTTTACGTCTTTTATGACGAGCTTCACGCCGTTGGGGCGGGCGAGCCTCAATGCGGCTTTTCTCATGTCGTCTTTTGCCACGGCGTCGCTGGCACACAGGATGCAATCGACATCCAGCGCATGTGTCCAAGACATGGCGACCTGGCCATGAATCAATCGGTAATCAACTCTCGTAAGCTTAATCATCGTAATCATCTCCGCACGTAATAAAGGTAATGACAGGCGTGGCCCTTAGCTAGGGCTCGAACCAGAACTAACTAGAACTCTTCTTCTTCGACATCGGCAAGCATGTCCGCCGCCTCACAAAGCATGATAAACGAACGTGATCCCTCGACCGCAGCTTTGGCCTTGTCCGCATCCAGGGAGTCCAGCTGTGTAGCCATTTCCACCAGCAGCGGCAAGTTCATTCCGGTGATCAACGTAAACGATCCGGCGGTCTGCCTCTGAATGAATTCGTTGTTTACAGAGCCGCCAAAGATGTCAGTCACGACAAACCAAGAGTCGGCAGGGTCCTTCGACTCCATCCAAGCATCGATAAGCGCTGCGACATCCCTCGTGTCGTCATCGACATAGGCGCACAGACACTCGATTCGGTCGTTGGCGCCCATCAGGATCTCGAGAGAGCTCTTCATACCTTGGGCGAGATAACCATGACTCGCTAGCAATATCTTATTCATAGTTCTCCAATATCAATAAGACGTACTATATTGTCATAACAAAGTATATTAGCAATCTACCCTACGCGGTGTGTCTATTTTCCAAATCCGCGAACGGTAGCAATTGGTCGGTAAATTGACCAATCTATCTCTAATTTACAAATAGAACTTCAGTCGCTCGGTGCAGTACACCTGACGGGAGATGAAAAGCGGCTCGCCGCTTGGAGCATAACGTCTATCGACAAACAGAAGCAGTGGAGAGTCCAGCTCCACGTTAAGGTATGCCGCCTCGAGCTCGCTCGCATAGCAGACCTCGAGCGTACGCGTATTGGGGCCCATCTTGATCCCCTGGCGATCGAGTACCGCCATCAGCGAATCCTCGAGGGATTCATGCTCCAAAAAAGAAAGCGCAGCGGAATAGCTATTGGTTTCCAGCATCGTGGGCTTGTCATCCACAAGGCGCAGACGACGACTACGCAATACCTTTTGGGTATCGTCTACGCCCAGGAACTTCGCGTCTCGCAGGCTTGGGAAGTCCCAGCCCATTGCGAGAACCCTGGTAGACGCCTGTTTTCCCGCAAGCTGGCACGAATGGGTAAAGCTCTCACGGTCGTCCGCGGCATACATCTGTGTGTCCGACGAAACGAACGTGCCCTTGCCGCGGGCCCTCTCAACAAGCCCAGCATCTTCCATTTCTTTAATTGCGGAGCGAACCGTTATTCGGCTCACGCCAAATTGCTCGATGAGCTCCGCCTCGGTCGGAAGCTTATCTCCCGGGCGGTACGTGCCGTTGGCGATCGAATCAGAGAGCGCACGGACAATCTGTTTGTACAGGGGGATAACGCTATTTGCTTCAACCATATCAACCATACCTTTGCAAGGAATCAGCAGCTTATAGATAGATGATTTATATTGTATTAGAACTTTTTAGGAGTCCATATATTTCCTAAATGATTCGGTAAACGGGGTGTTATTTCACTTTAGCGGGGTGCAGCGGCTACCAGCGGCATTCGTTATCAACCTAGCTAGGCTAGTCCACCCACATCGTCTTCAGTTCGCCGCAGAGCCGCGGCCCCATATGGGTATACTCACGAGGATTCGACTCGATTCGCCCCCGTTGGGGCGTCAAAGGAGACTGCATATGCCCACC
>CALLSU010000111.1:0-2219 GCA_938011935.1 uncultured Collinsella sp. | reverse complement strand
TTTACGACGAAGCGGTCTACTGGCGCGAGCGTGAGGGCAAGCCGGAGCTCAAACAGTTTGAGCGCCGCTACGTGGTCTTTGAGGAGTTCCCGGGCGATATCGAGCGCGGCCGCTCGATGCTTCATCCCACGCTTATGCGGGCGATTTTACGCATGCGTGCACTGACGGGCACACGCCCCATGCGCGGTTGGGGTGCCATGCTGCGTCGAGAGGCACTGCATTCCGACGACCCCATCGCCGGTGCCGGCTCTTTTGCCGTGCTGCCGCGCGGTGCCGAGGAAACGCTGCCGAGCGATCCTGCCGAGCTGGTAGAGATCGGCGTCGAGGTGCTGCCCGAGGGCACGTATCTATGCATGAGCCGGTGGGGCATGCCGTACGAGCCCGAGGGTATCCGCGCCATCGTCGCCTGCATGGACAAACATGCGCTCCAGCCCATCGGCAACGCTTTCGATTTTTGCTACCTGGACACCACGAGCTACGACGAGTCTCACCAAGAGGACTTCTGCTGTATCCAAATCCCCGTCGCCCTCAAATGACTTGCGGTGAAATAGTCCCTAAATAGCTCGAGTAGGTGTGCAAACAGGAACTATTCCACCGCAACTTCGATGCGACAAAGGGGCAGTCCGTTTGTCACATTCCATGCCTTAGAAACTTGCAAATTCTGCAAGTTTCTAAGGTAACATCTTATAAACTTGCAAAAAATGCAAGTTTATAAGATTTCATGTCTGGTCGGGCGCTAGGGAGACTCTATGGATATCGTTCGCCGAAGCCGTTATCTTGATCGACTCATTGCTTTTCGGGATACCGACCTCATCAAAATCGTGACGGGCATACGCCGTTGTGGCAAATCAACGTTATTGGACATGATGAGGGACTATCTGGCGCAACAGGGGGTGCCAGCCGAGCGTTTGCTGACCTTTAAGATGGAATCTCTAGAGTACGCGGGAATTACGGATTATCTGACGTTTTATCGTATGGTCCGGGAGCGCATCGACGGCATCGATCATCCCTACCTGTTCTTTGACGAGCTCCAGAATGTCGAAGGTTGGGAAAAGGCGGTCAACTCGCTCCGAGTGGATTTGCCGTGCGATATCTATGTCACGGGCTCCAATGCCTTTTTGCTATCGAGCGAGCTCGCAACGCTTATCTCGGGCCGATATGTCGAGGTCAAGATGCAGCCTCTCACGTTTAGCGAATATCTTGATTTTCGCTCGATTGATGCGGTCGCCGCTGAAGGGCTTGGTGAGAGGGTCGAACTTGTTTCCAAGACGGGCGATCGCCTTAATTCAAATACCGTGCTTGAGCAGTACATAACCTATGGCGGCATGCCGTTTCTGGCCCATGATGAGCCGAGACGTGAGCTGTGCCGCGACTATATCCGTAGCCTCTACCAGACGATCGTCGCGCGCGATATCCTGTCGCGTGCGACGCGTAGGGGTCGCGGAGCTATCACCAAGCGCGATGTTCTCGAGCGGCTCTGTGCGTATCTGGCAGACAACATCTCAAACCAAACCTCGGTCAACAAAATCGTAGGGACGCTCAACGAATCGGCGGGCGGTAAGACCAACGCATCGACGGTGTCGGCATATATTGACGCTCTGGAAGAGACGTACCTGTTTACCAAAGTAAAAAGGTATGACATCAAGGGGCGGGAGCTTCTTAAGACAGGCGGTAAATATTACATAGCTGATACGGGAATTCGCAGCTATCTTGACGGATATAGAGGTAGCGATAGCGGAAGGATGCTCGAGAACGTTATCTACAACCAGCTTGTATTTGAAGGATACGAAGTGTTTTGCGGCCATCTACGCGCGGGGGAAATCGACTTTGTCGCAATCGGCGAGGGATCGGACCGCAAATATATCCAGGTTACCGAACGGATCGATGCCGAGGCGACGAGAGAACGCGAACTGCGACCGCTCAAGCTAAGCACGCTAGGAAAAATTCCTGATTCGTATGAGAAGATCCTGATTGTCAGGGATGGCGACCATCCCACGGACATCGATGGCATCAGAATCGTGGGGGCAGTCGACTTCTTGTTGAGAAATAAGATTACCCGCGGCTAAACGCAAACAGACTCGTTTCGATGCGACAAAGGAGCAGCCCTTTTTCGCATTCCGTGCGAGCCCTCGTGCCGTCTGAGGGTATAAGGCTAGCAAGTGTTTATTTGCGAGGCTTAAGGGGCGCCCCGTATGGATATCGATAACTTTGAATGGTGG
>CALLSU010000110.1:0-16696 GCA_938011935.1 uncultured Collinsella sp. | reverse complement strand
TCATGCTTCACTCTCAAATCAACGCGCATAAAGAAAGCCTCCCATTTCTCATGTCCAAGAAATGGGAGGCAGTTCATGTTGTTCTAGCGGGCTATTTGCGTTTAGGCTCTGGTGGCTAAATTATGCCTATGAATCTTTAAGTCCAAAAAGATTATCGGCTTCATCGTCAGGCATATATTCCAGCACATCGCCCGGTTGGCAGTCGAGTGCCCGGCATATCGCGTCAAGAGTTGAAAAGCGCACGGCAGAAACCTTGCCCGTCTTGATGCGCGACATATTGACCTGGGAGATGCCCACGCGTTCCGCAAGCTCTTTGGATGAGATCTTGCGTTCGGCAAGCATGCGGTCAAGCCGCAGAATAATCATGGATTCCCCCTAGAGCAACCCGTCATCTTGTTTTTGCAGGATATACCCGTAGCGGAAGATGCTGGCAATCAGGCAAATAATCAGGCCTGCAAAGAGCATGGAGGGCTCGAATAACTGGCCGACGAACGCATCCGTAAAGCTGCCGCCAAATCCTGAGAGTATCATTCCCGTGATTACGGCACCAAGAAGTCTCACGGAAACGCCGCCGATAAGGAATAAATGTCCTACTCGACGAAGCGTCTGGTTACATTCAAGGTCAAAGGGCCTGCCTTTCTTTTCAATGTTGAAGAAAAGCCTGGGCACGCTTAGCGCGATGGTAAGCGCGAGACATGTCATCAAGAGGCTTCCTATGGCAGTGTGACCATCGTGTGCGACGAGCATAAGTGGGGCCTGTGCATTGGTACCGACGATAGCAAGGCACGGTCCTTCGCCGGCTTGAAGTTCTACGGATTGGAGACACGACCCTTGGGAGAATCCAGGCAATATGAGTAGAAGGTCAATCGCAATGACTGCGAGGAGTCCCAGAGCGAGCGCGGTGGTAATGCAGATTGTGGCCCATTTGCAGATGCGAGTGAGCTTCCTCAGATCGGCTATTGCCTGTTCACGGTCGATGGCTTCATTCGATTTGGATACGTTCCAGCGGATCATAGCTCCTCCAACCAATGTCTTGGATGATACTTGTATCATATCAGAATTAACGATAAACGATAAATAATTACGAATATTGAGTAAGTAATGATTGAAAACGATTAGCGTGAACTATTGGCTCATTTTGGGTGCCTGAGTTTGGTGCGCGGGGGATGAGGACAAATGTCAAAACTTTCCGTGATCGCACAAGTGCTTCATCGGGTTCCCCGATTCATATGGGAAAACAACTGCAAACGATTGCAAGTAACCGGTGAACGGTCGAAAACTACCGTTCACCGATAATCTCAAAACTGGTTCTAACTGGTATTAAGTCAAAAAGACCAATTCACATATCTTCACAATGACCTGCAATTTTTCTACACGCTATTTTTAGCCGCCCTGCGTTGTTTAGGGACAGGAAAAGTTCCGATCTTTTGCCAAAGCATTTCGAAACGGTTTCAAAACCGCAGGTAGAAGTGTTAACGACCGGTAAACGGTCGATTTATCACCGTGAGCGGTGCAAAAACGTTTTACCGTATGAATCAACGAAAGCGACCTCTTCTGGGGTGATATAGTGACAACAACACGTCACGTGGTTACTACCAGTTTAGAAACCACTGGTCTTCAAAGAACGCTTTCTAAGAAGCTTTAAGGGCGAGCGCCCGCTGGCTTCCGAAAATCATCGGACTCAGATTGTACACACCTTCGGAAGGGAAATTTGAATGGTTGGCTTTATTCTTACCGGTCATGGACAGTTCGCACCCGGCCTAGCTAGCGCTATCGCTATGGTTGCCGGCGACCAGCCCGCTTTTACCGTCGTTCCTTTTGAGGGCGACCAGGCTGCTTCCTACGGTGAGGATCTCCGCGCCGCTATTACCGCCATGCGCGAGGAGTGCGATGGCGTGCTCGTCTTTACCGACCTGCTTGGCGGCACCCCGTTCAACCAGTCGATGATGATTGCCCAGGATGTCGACAACGTCGAGGTTCTGACTGGCACCAACCTTCCCATGGTTATTGAGCTTCTGTTCCTCCGCGGCAATGCCACGCTCGCCGAGCTTGGCGAGCAGGCCGTGACCGTTGGCCAGACGGGCGTCACCGCCCAGACGGTCGCATCCGTTGCCGGCTCCGAGGAAGAGGATATCTTCGGCGACGAGGACGGCATCTAATGGCCGATTTCGGAGCCAACGTCCTGAGCTCCTCGGTCGCCCTTTTAGGCCTGCTTGTCATCATGGGCTTGATTTACACCATCTGGTCGCAAATCAACATGAAGAAGAAGCAGAAGTACTTCAAGGAGCTGCACACCGAGCTCAAGCCGGGTCAAGAGGTTCTTTTCGCCGGCGGTATCTACGGAACCGTCAAAGGCATCGAAGGCGAGAAGGTCCAGATCAAAGTCCGATCCGGAGCCGTCGTAGATGTTTCGCGTTACGCGATTCAGGAGATCAAGTAACTGTCGTCAGCAAATAACGAAAGGAAGCTGATCAACATGGCAGAACCCAACATTCTTCTTACCCGCATCGATAACCGACTGGTTCATGGTCAGGTTGCCACCCAGTGGAACTCCACCCTGGGCTCCAACCTCATCCTCGTCGCCAACGACGACGTGGCGTCCAACACCATGCGCCAGAACCTCATGAAGATGGCCGCTCCCGCCGGCGTCGCTACGCGTTTCTTCTCTCTGCAGAAGACCATCGACGTCATTGGCAAGGCGAGCCCGCGCCAGAAGATCTTCATCGTGGCCGAAACACCGGAAGACGTGCTTACGCTCGTCAAGGGCGGTGTGCCTATAAAGAAGGTAAACATCGGCAACATGCACATGTCGGAAGGAAAGCGCCAAGTCGCCACCTCCGTCGCAGTTAACGACGAGGATGTCGCTGCGTTTAAAGAGCTGCAGGAATTGGGGGTGGAGTTGGAGATCAGGCGCGTTCCGAGCACGCCTGTTGAGGACACGAGCAAGCTCTTCTCGTAATCCTCGTGATCCACGTTGTCAGGAGTGAAACCCTGACGTTCTGTACGTGAAATCCAAAGTGCGTACATACATTTTGAAAGGAGGAGCAAGATGGAATACTCGATCATCCAGATCGCTCTGGTCTTCGTCGTCACGTTCATCGCGGCAATCGACCAGTTTGACTTCCTCGAGTCTCTCTATCAGCCCATCGTCACCGGCGCCGTCATCGGTCTTATCCTTGGCGACCTCAACACCGGTCTTCTCGTGGGTGGTACCTATCAGCTCATGACGATCGGCAACATGCCGATCGGAGGCGCTCAGCCGCCTAACGCCGTCATCGGCGGCATCATGGCAGCCATTCTCGCTATCGCCACGGGCCTCGAGCCCAACGCGGCAGTCGGCCTCGCCATTCCGTTCGCTCTGCTTGGCCAGCTTGGCGTTACCCTGGTCTTCACGCTTATGTCCCCGCTTATGTCCACGGCCGATAACATGGCTCACAACGCGGACACCAAGGGCATCGAGCGCCTGAACTACTTCGCCATGGCTCTGCTCGGCCTGATCTTCGCTGTCGTCGTCACCCTGTTCTTCATCGCTGGCGCTACCATCGGTCAGACCATCGCTTCTGCCATCCCGACTTGGCTGCAGACCGGTCTGTCCGCTGCAGGCGGCATGATGCGCTTCGTCGGCTTCGCCGTCCTGCTCAAGGTTATGATGAACCGCGATATGTGGGGCTTCTTCCTCATGGGCTTTGGCCTCGCGCTCATCACCGTTGCCAACGATTCTCTGGCAACCCCTGCTCTGCTCATCCTCGCTCTCATCGGCTTCGGCATCGCTTTCTGGGACTTCCAGCAGCAGACCGAGCTGAAGGGTGCAGCTGTTTCTGACGGAGGTGACTTCGAAGATGGCATCTAATGAGTATGTGATCCCGGAGCACTACGAGGATCTCACTCCTGCTCCGCAGCTCGACCAGAAGACCCTCAACAAGATGGCTTGGCGCTCCTGCTTCCTGCAGGCATCGTTCAACTACGAGCGCATGCAGGCCGCTGGCTGGCTTTACTCCATCATCCCCGGTCTGGAGAAGATCCACACCAACAAGAACGACCTCGCGGCTTCCATGAGCCACAACCTGGAGTTCTTCAACACCCATCCGTTCCTTGTCACCTTTGTTATGGGCATCGTGCTTTCGCTCGAGCAGAACAAGGTTGACATCCCCACGATCCGCGCCGTCCGCGTCGCCGCAATGGGCCCGCTCGGTGGTATCGGTGACGCCCTGTTCTGGCTGACGCTTGTGCCTATCACGGCCGGCATCACCTCTAACATGGCCATCAACGGCAACGCCGCTGCACCGATCATCTTCCTGGTGATCTTCAACGTCGTCCAGTTCGCTCTGCGCTTCTGGCTCATGAACTGGTCCTACAAGCTTGGCACCAGCGCTATTGACGCTCTGACCGCCAACATGCAGGCCTTCACGCGTGCCGCTTCCATCATGGGCGTCTTCGTCGTCGGTTGCCTGGTCGTCACCATGGGTGGCACCCAGATCAACCTCCAGATCCCCAACGGCACCACCCGTGGACTCTCCGCTACTACCGTGATCGTCTCCGAGAAGGAGGCCGAGAACTTCACCGGTATGGAGGGTATCGATACCGAGACCGCTGAGGCCGGTACCATCGCCATGACCGATGAGGACGGCAACGCCCTCACCGCTTCCGATGCCGACGGCAACGCTGTCGAGTGCGGCGTCACCGATCTGGGCAACGGCATGGAGTCCGTTACCTACGGCACCGTCACCGAGGATCCGGTCAACTTCTCTGTTGCCGACACCCTCAACACCATCGTCCCCAAGCTCGTCCCGCTTATGCTTACGCTGCTGCTTTACTACATGTTCGCTAAGCACAGCTGGACCCCGACCAAGGGCATTCTCCTGCTCTTCGTCCTCGGCATCCTGGGCGCTGGCCCGCTTGGTCTCTGGCCGAGCATCTGGTAAGGCTCTAGCTTGAGGGGTGTGTCCCTACGCGGCTCACACCCCGACCCCTTAAGCCATGTGTATGTTAAAAGCCGCGTGCTCGAAAGAGCGCGCGGCTTTTGTTTTCTTGATGAGTCGGGTGTTGCAGACCGATAATGCTTAACACCCTAGGTAGTTAGCCGAATTCGAGCAAAAGGGAGGATAGGATGGCGATCGGAGCGCGCAAACAGCCCCTTTACGATCAGCTGGTCGATATTCTGACCGAAAAGATTGACCATGAATATCATGCCGGTGACATAATTCCTTCCGAGCGCGAACTTTCGGAGCGCTATGGTCTATCACGCACCACGGTACGCCTAGCTCTACAAGAGCTGGAACGCTTGGGACTGGTGGTTCGGCAGCACGGTCGTGGCACCTTTGTGACCGACCGTTCGGCAAAGGCAACAAATCTTACGCAGTCCTACAGCTTTACCGAGCAAATGCGGGCGATGGGTCGCGATCCAGAGACCACGATTCTCGAGTTTTGCGAGATGGAGGCCGATAAGAATCTGGCCGAGCATATGGGGTGTCGCATCGGCGACCGTATCTTTAAGCTCAAGCGCCTTCGTTCCGCCGACAATATGCCCATGATGGTCGAACGTAGCTATCTACCGGTTCGTCAATTTCTGTCCCTAAAGCGACCGCTGCTGGAGCGTAAGCCGCTTTACGATGTGATTGAGCAAGACTTTCAGCAAAAGATACGTGTTGCCGAAGAGGAGTTCTATGCGAGCATAGCCCGTCCCACCGATGCCCACCTTTTGGGGATTGTCGAGGGCTCGCCTGTGCTCGATTTGATCAGAACCACGTATAACGAGTCAAACGAGGTCGTGGAGTATACGCTCTCGGTTGCTCGTGCCGACCAGTTTAAGTACAAGGTTTATCACCAGCGCACCGATTAGTGATGCGCCTGTTTCGTTGTGTTGATTCTTTGCAGTCAACTGGTTACTACCAGATAACCGACCGAAGTGTATAATTGCACGTCAGAGGTTTACTTCTATAGAGAGGTATTAGAAATGTTCGAGAAGAGTGTCGAGGAGCTCACCGAGCTCGGCGCCCAGATCACCACGGCCGAGATTGCTCAGCAGCCCGAGCTTTGGCGTGATACGCTCAACATCTACCGCGAGAACAAGGAGGCCATCGAGGCCTTTCTGGCCGAGGCTCGCGCTATGGGCGAGGGCCGTCTGTCCGTTGTCTTCACCGGTGCCGGTACGTCCGACTACGTTGGCGATACCTGCGCCCCGTACCTGCGCCACGCTGGCAACACTGATCTCTACGACTTTAAGCCCATCGCCACGACCGACATCGTGAGCGCTCCGCGCGACTTCCTGCGCGCCGAGGATCCCACGCTCGTGGTTTCCTTTGCCCGCTCTGGCAACAGCCCCGAGAGCCTTGCCGCCGTCGCCGTTGCCAAGGAGCTCGTCCACAACGTCAAGTTCCTCAACATCACCTGCGCTCCCGAGGGCAAGCTCGCCGTCGAGTCTGTCGATGATCCCAATGCGCTGACGCTGCTCATTCCGCGCGCCAACGACAAGGGCTTCGCCATGACCGGTTCTTATTCCTGCATGACCCTGCTCTCCACCCTTATTTTCGACACTGCCTCTGACGAGCAGAAGGCCGAGTGGGTCGAGACCATCGCCAAGATGGGCGAGGAGGTCATCTCCCGTGAGCCCGAGATCGCCGATTACCTGGCTGGCGACTTCAACCGCGTGACCTACTTGGGTTCTGGCTCCTTCGGTGGCCTTGCCCAGGAGAGCCAGCTCAAGATCCTCGAGCTCGCTCACGGTCTGGTCGCTACTTCCTACGACACCTCCATGGGCTATCGTCACGGACCTAAGTCCTTCGTCGACGATAAGACGCTCGTCTTCGTGTTCGTCAACAACGACGCCTACACCCGTCAGTACGACATCGACATCCTCAACGAGATTGGTGGCGACGAGATTGCTCAGCACACCATCGCCGTTCAGCAGGAAGGTGCTACCGTCTATGAGGGTGAGTCCTTCACCTTTAAGGGCTACGAGGCACTTCCCGAGGGCTACCTTGCTCTGCCGTTCGTGATGTTTGCTCAGGCTATCAGCCTGCTCAACTCCGTGCGCGTGGGCAACACGCCCGATACGCCGAGCCCCACCGGCACGGTCAACCGCGTGGTTAAGGGCGTGACGATTCACCCCTTCACCGCTTAATCGCGTCCCCCTGTAAGGGCGCCCGTCCGCTCATAACGGCGGGCGGGCGCTTTTTGTTTTTACATGGACCGGGTATAAGTATCACCACGGTCAACTGCTTCAAGAAGCAAGGAGTGCATATGAGCACATACGCAATTAAGGCTGACAAGTTCTTCTTGCCGGCAGGCCCGCAACTGGGCGGCTATCTTATGGTCGAGGACGGCGTCTTTGGCGCCTGGCAGGCCGACGAGCCCTCTTGCGAGATTAAGGACTACACGGGATCGTGGATCGCACCGGGTATGGTCGATACTCACATCCATGGCTTCTACAACCACTCAACTACCGATAACGATCCCGAGGGCATCGATATCAGCTCAACCGAGCTCGCCCGTCGCGGTACCACCAGCTGGCTGCCCACGACGTTCACCGATGGCGTCGAGCAGATCAAGGACGCCTGCGCCGCTATCGCCAAGGCGGACGAGGGCCGCGGCCCCGACTTCTGCGGTGCTCGCATTCAGGGCATCTACCTGGAGGGCCCCTTCTTTACCATGAAGCACGTGGGCGCGCAGAACCCCGCTTATCTTATCGATCCCTCCGAGGAGGTCTTCGATCAGTGGCAGGAGGCTGCGGGTGGTCGCATCGTTAAGAGCGCCATGGCGGCCGAGCGCGACGGTGCCGCTGCTTATGCGGCTGCTCTGAACGCCAAGGGTGTGGTGACCAGCATCGGTCACTCCGACGCCACCTACGATGAGTGCATCGCCGCCATCAACGCCGGTGCCAGCTGCTTTACGCATACCTATAACGGTCAGCGCGGCCTGCATCACCGTGAGCCCGGTGTCGTGGGCGCTGCCATGTCCACGCCCGAGACCTACGCCGAGATCATCTGTGACGGCAAGCACGTAAACCCTGCCGCCATCAAGGCACTGCTGCAGGCAAAGGGCTGGCAGCACACGGTGCTCATCACCGACTGCCTGGGTTGCGGCGGCATGCCCGAGGGCAGCTACACCAGTGGTGGCATGGACGTCATCATGAAGGACAACCTGTGCTGGCTCGCTGACGGCAAGAGCATTGCCGGCTCGGTACTCACGCTTGCCCAGGGCGTCAAGAACATCGTCGACTGGGGCATCGCCAGCGCCGATATCGCCATTCGCATGGCAACCGAGGTGCCGGCACGCTCCGCGCACATCGAGGATAAGTGCGGCAGCATCATGCCGGGTCGCGACGCCGACTTTGTCGTGTTCGACCATGAGCTCACCCTCGTCGAGACGTATGTTGGCGGCCAGAGCGTCGGCAACGCCTTTACCGAGTAACGATAGAAAAAGACGGCGG
This sequence comes from uncultured Collinsella sp., assembly GCA_938011935.1. Lineage (GTDB taxonomy): Bacteria > Actinomycetota > Coriobacteriia > Coriobacteriales > Coriobacteriaceae > Collinsella. The sequence goes on along the minus strand of CALLSU010000110.1, from coordinate 8,268 downwards.
GCCCGAATCTGCTCGGACCCGCCGTATGGGTTAAACGCTCAAAAGCACCTTCACAGTTACAGCTTGTTAGCGATCTTCTTTGCCGTGCGCTTGACGCCGGCCACCAGGCCTCCTGCAGGATGTTCCTTCTCGTATGCTAGGCGCTTCTCGCGCTTGGCGTACTCTTCGACGATGATGTCGCCATACTCGTCTTCGATCTTGTCGAAGAAGTCGACAGCGCCCTTAATTTCCTCAGCGGTCGGGTGTCCCTTTTGGACACCACCGGCGAGCTTGAACGGCCCCCACGTATCAAAGCCGGGGCAGCCGTAGACACCCATAAAGATGGCCTGCCTCATGCGGCAGATGCCATCGATATCCTTGCCGTACCACTTGTTTTTGCCACCGTAGGTCATAAGGCCAAACACCTTGTCCTGCGGCTGCAGCACGTTAGTGAGCACGCGTGCCATGTCCTTGTCGATCTCGGAGTAATAGATGCCCGTGGCGACGCCGATTAGATGATATTCGTGCAGGTTGGGGTACTCGTTTTTGCCGAGTGACTTCACGTCGAGGGTATCGATTTCGGGGTGTGCCTCGACGATGGCGTCCACGAGCTTTTTCGTATTGCCGTGATGGCGCGAGGCGTAGAGGATGATGGTTCGCATAAGAAGGCCTTTCAGCTGTAATTGCATCAATGTCTGTATGGTACCCCGTTACATGGCGGGGATACCGGACGCATCGATGAACGTGCGGGTTTGTCCTTTGGTCAGGGCCGAGACGGGTTCTTGCGAGCAAAAAGCAGTTGTTCGAAAGGATGGATAATGGAATACGCTCTTTCCAACGATTCGATTTCTATCAAGGTTTCCACGGCCGGCGGCTCGTTTACCTCGATTGAGGCTGACGGACGCGAGTACTTGTGGCAGGGCGATCCCGCCGTGTGGTCCGGCCAGGCACCGATTTGCTTCCCGATTTGCGGAGGCTTGCGCGACAACAGCGCCATGACATTTGCCGGGCATCATGTAAAGCTCGCTCGCCACGGGTTTGCACGCAAACAGGAGTGGAAGCTGTTGAGCCAAGGCGAGAACGAGCTGGCGATGTGCCTGGCTTCGGAGGATAACGCCGCATTGCTGAGTGATTATCCGTATCCGTTTAAGCTTGTCGCTCGTTATGCGCTCGAGGAGGATGCCGTGCGCGTCTCCTATGAGGTGACCAACGAGGGAACCGAGGACATGCCGTTCTTTATCGGCGGTCATCCCGGCTTCAGGTGTCCGCTCGATGAGGGCGAGGCCTATACGGACTACGAGTTGCGCTTTGAGAAAGACGAGGCTGCGGAGCTCTGCACCGCCGTTCCCTCGACCGGATTGATTGATGTGGCTAACCGTTCTAAAAATCCCATGGTGGGAAAGACGCTGCCCCTGTCGCACGAGCTCTTCGATTTTGCGGAGACCATCTTTGACGTGCTCGAGAGCCGCCAGGTCACGCTTTCTAAGAAGGGGGAGGACAAGGGCGTTCGCCTGAGCTTCGAGGGCTTCCCGTATCTCATTGTGTGGAGTAAGCCCGAGGGCGATTTTGTGGCAGTTGAGCCTTGGGGCGGCCTCTCGACCTGCTCCGATGAGGACGACGTACTTGAGCATAAGCGCGGCTGCCTTGTCGCCAAGCCCAAGGAGACCATCGTCCGCTCGTTCACGATTGAGATTCTGTAATTCCGTTTTGTCGACTCGTATCGCGAGGCATAAGGAGCCTGCGAGATAAGGAGCTAAAAATGATCCTCACCGTTACGATGAACCCGTCTGTCGATACGCGCTATCAGCTCGATGAGCTCATTATCGACGACGTCAACCGTGTGACGCCCGAAAAGACCGCCGGCGGCAAGGGCCTCAACGTGGCCCGTGTGCTGGGTCAGCTGGGCGACGACGTTGTGGCAACCGGTCTGCTCGGCGGCCACATGGGCGCCTACATGGCTGAGCTCATGGACGCCAACGGTATTAACAACGACTTTGTGCCCATCAAGGGCGAGACTCGCATTTGCCTTAACATTCTCCACGCCGGCAACCAGACCGAGCTGCTCGAGAGCGGCCCGACAATTGCCCCCGAGGAGCTCGATGCCTTTACCGCCAAGTTTACTGAGCTTGCGGGCAAGGCCGACGTCGTCACCATTTCGGGTTCGCTGCCCCGCGGTGTCGAGGCAGACTACTATGCCAAGATCACGGGCATTGCCGAGAACGCCGGCGCCAAGGTGCTGCTCGATACCTCGGGTGCCTCTCTCGAGGCTGCGCTCAAGTCCGAGGTCAAGCCCGAGCTGGTCAAGCCTAACCTGACCGAGATCAACGGCCTTCTGGGCACGAGCTTTACCACCGACGATGTGGACGAGCTCCGTGCCGCGCTCGCCTCTGACGCCCGTTTCTCCGATATCCCCTGGGTCGTCGTATCCATGGGCGCTGCCGGCTCCGTTGGCTTCCACAATGGCCGTGCGTTCCGCGCAAAGACGCCCGATATCCCTGCCGTTAACGCCACGGGCTCTGGTGACTCCACTATCGCAGGCTTCGCACATGCCATCGCTGCTGGCGCAGACGACGAGACGGTGCTGCGTACCGCCAACACCTGCGGCAAGCTCAACGCCATGGATCCCATGACCGGCCATCTGGTCATGGACCGTTGGGACGAGGTCTACAACGGCGTTGTCGTGACTGAGCTGTAAGAGTTTGGGCGACGGCTCCGGCATCGCTTGCTAGCTCATGTTGACGACAAGTGCGGTAGCATTATGCCGGGGCGCGACGCCGACTTTGTCGTGTTCAATCCCGACCTTACCCTGGTCGAGACGTATGTGGGTGGCAACAGCGTCGGAAACGCGTTTATCGAGTAGCCGCCAAAGGAACGATCCGAGAGGGGATTTAGATGATTTACGGTGCACTGGGCGATATCGAGGAGTACCGCGGAATGCTCAAGGGCCTCGACGTGCTGATTGATTGGCTCGAGGAGAATGATCCGGCGGAGCTCGAGGTCGGCAGCCATCCGATTCTGGGCGACAAGGTCTTTGCGAACGTCATGGCTCCCACGACTCGTCCCGAGGCCGAGGCTCACTACGAGACGCATCAGCGCTATCACGACCTGCAGATCGACATTGAGGGTCGCGAGGCCTTTAAGGTTGCCACGGGCAGTCTGACGCTGGTCCAGGAGTTTGACGAGAAGGACGACTACGATCTGGTCGATTCCGACGCTTCGATCGCCGGCGATCTTGCTGACGACAAGTTTGCGCTGTTTGTTGCCGGAGAGCCTCATATGCCCACGCTCGAGTTCCCGGGCGATGGCGCGCAGCCGGTCAAGAAGATCTGCTTTAAGCTGCTTGCAGACGCTTACTGGGAGGAGTAACGAGCTGCTCGGTTGAGCTGCTCGTATGCTGGCGTGATTTCCATTGAGGAGCGCGCTTGAGCCCCGTTAATCGCGGTTCCCTTGGGGATTGCGGTTGGCGGGGCTTTTTGTTGAGTAGGGGAGATGCCGGCGGCGTTGTGCTTGGATTGGCGGATGTACGCCCGAAATCGGCAACAAAAAAGCCGCCCGAAGGCGGCTATCTTGTGCAATGGAGCCAGCGACCGGGCTCGAACCGGTGACCCCCGCTTTACGAGAGCGGTGCTCTACCAACTGAGCTACGCTGGCGGCCATGTGGTGACGCAACTGAGGCGTCAACGGCTGTCTATGATACGGGAGATCGCAAATCCGCGCAAGGGTTCTGACGGCTTTTCTCACTTTAAATGCACTAATATTAGAGGCGTGATGTCCGCGGTACCCATTTGGTGCTTGACCTGCTGTCGAGTTGGTGGCCGACGTCCCGCTCGTATGGGTCTCAAACAGAATGGGGCAGTGATGGCTCAACCCAAGATTCTTCTCACACGCATCGATGATCGGTTTATTTACGGGCAAGACGTTGAGCTGTGGAATGAGGCAGTTGGTTCCAACCTCGTCCTGATCGTTAACGACGAGATTGCGGCGGATTCGCACAAGTGGGCGCCTATGAGGGTCGCGGCGCCCGAGGGCGTGTGGACGCGGTTTTTCTCGGTGCAAAGGACCATCGACATCATCCATACCGTAACGCCGCGTCAATGGATTCTGATCATGGTGGCCTCACCCGCCGATGCGCTCGCGCTGGTTAAGGGTGGTGTGCCGATCACCAAGATCAGCATTGGCCATATGCAGGCAGGGGAGGGCAAGCGTCCCGCAACGCCCGCAGTTGCCGTAGACGATGCAGACGTTGCTGCCCTCAAAGAACTGCAGGCGCTCGGCATAGAGCTAGAAATCCGTTACCTCCCCAGCTCCAATCCCGACCCCATCCAACTAGTCATTGGGGACGTTCTTAAATGACTAGTCAAACGGGACACCCTTGGCACTTGGGGACGTTCCTTATGTGCCGGCCTTTTAGGAACGTCCCCAAGTGTCGGCAGATTGGGACAGTCCTTCTCGCCAAACGTTAAAGACTGTCCCCAATGACTAGTCATTTAAGAACGTCCCCAATGACTAGGTAGCAAAGCGCCCGTCGGCGGTGGTGCCGGCGGGCGCTGCTGTGCGATATGTTGCGTTGTGGGCTTAGTGCCTCATAAAGTGGTATTCGATCACATTGCTATAGGGGTGACCCGGGCCCACGATGCCCTGCGGGAACAGCGGCTGGTGCGGCGTGTCGGGGTACATCTCTGCCTCGAGGGCAAAGCCGGCGCCCCAGCCATAGTTGGCATCGTCCTTGGCGTGTTCGTCGCCCAGCCAGTTGCCGGTGTAGAGCTGCACGCCCGGGGCGGTGGTGTAGTAGTCCAGCTCACGACCGGTCCACATCTCCTCGACGTGCATCGCGCGGCGCAGGTTGCGACCGTACTGATAGCCATCGATGCACAGGCAGTGGTCGTAGCCGCGTGCCTGCTTAATCTGCGGGTCGTCGGCCTCCATGCCAGGCGCGACGGGACGCAGCTCGCGAAAGTCAAACGGCGTGCCTTCGACCGGAGCGATCTCGCCGGTTGGAATGTTCTGGTCATCAATGGGCAGGTAGTGGGCAGCGTTGGCAACAAAGAAGTGTTCGCAGTCCATGCCGGCGTTATGGCCGGCAAGGTTAAAGTACGTGTGGTTGGTCATGGACACGTAGGTGGCGCGGTCGCTCTCGCAGCCATACTCGACACGAAAGACGCCGGTGCGCGTCACGGTAAACACGGCCGTAAAGGTGCGGTTGCCGGGGAGACCAATCTCGCCATCCTTAAGCGAGGTGGTCATGCGCACGGCGTTGTGGACCTCGTCGAGTTCAACATCCCATACGCGCTTGTGCAGGCCGTGCTCAAGATCGCTGTGCAGGTTGTTGGCGCCTTCGTTGGCCGGCATATGCCAGTCCGTGCCGGCGATGGTGATCGTGGCGCCCGCGGTGCGGTTTGCCACGGGGCCGATGGTCGCGCCAAAGCAGGCGGGGTTGTCAAAGTAATCCTCGAGCTTATCGAAGCCCAGTACCACATCGCGCACGTTGCCGGGAATGTCAGGCACATCGATACCAAGCACGGTGGCGCCATAGTCCATAATGCGAACGCAGATCTCGGGCCCGTTGAGGGTGTAGCGATGAACGGGGGTACCGCACGGCGCGGTGCCGAAAAGCTCGGAAGTGATCATTTGGTTCCTAACATCGAGGTATTTCGGACAAACTGTAGCGCGAACAGGCGAGATTATCACTACACCCCACTAAAGCAGGGGGTATTTTTCTCAAAAAAGTGATGATTGGAGCTGTGCGGGCGTTCATTTCTGACGCGCGCGAGTCTGATACAATTTGTTCGTTACTGTTTGAATGATATGCGCGCAAAGAACGGCGAGGATTCATCGTGATTAAGGCAGAGCGACAGGATAAGGTTCGGCAGCTGCTCGAAGAGCAGGGCACGGTCTCGGTTAAAGAGATTTCTGATGCGTTAGGTGTCTCGGATATGACGATCCGCCGCGACCTTGAGGAACTTGCGAGCCTGGGCGAGATCGAACGCGTGCACGGTGGAGCCCGCAGTGCGCAGGGCCGTCCACATGCTATGTTGCGCCATGAGTATTCGCACAGCGAAAAGCGCACCAAGCATGCCGAGGAAAAGTTGCAGATCGCGCGCCGCGCCGTGGAGCTTATCGAGGAAGGCTCGACCATCTTTTTGGGTACGGGCACCACGGTTGAGCAGATGGCCTCGATGCTGCCGGCATTTCGTCTGCGCATCGTGACCAATTCGCTTTCGGTGTTTAACCTGCTCGAGGCGCGCGAGGACTGCGACCTGTGCCTCGTGGGCGGCATGTACCGTCGCCGTACCGCCGCTTTTGTGGGACCAACGGCCGAGGATACCCTGCGTGCACTGGGTATCGACGCGGCGTTTATCGGCGCCAACGGCATTCTGGATGGCGACGTGTCTACGTCTAATATGGATGAGGGTCGTATCCAGCAGCTCGCCTTTAGCAAGGCCGACTCGCGCTATCTGATCGCCGACTCCAGTAAGATCGGCAAGCGCGACTTCTACACCTTCTGCCGCCTGGACAGTTTGGACGCCGTGGTGTGCGAGCCGGGTATTGCCGCCGAGGATCGCGCCGCCATCGAGGAACACACGCAGGTCATTTGCTAGCTAGCGCAGCAGGAGGACTTTTGCCCTTGCCAGCGCGGGGTTACCGCTTCACAATGACGCGCAAATAACTTTGGGCAACAAGGATGAGGCTATTCTGAGATATGACTAGACTCCGTATCTCGTCTTTATGTCCCTTGAGAATGAATCGTAGTCTTCATAGAGCCCTTCTCTGCTTTCATCCTCGGCGTGGTTTACACGTTCAAGGAGTTTATCCTTTGGAGCCTCTTTTGTTATTGCGGCCTCGCCATCGGGTATTGTGGCTTGTAAGAATAGTTCTAGAGCATGGGCGTCTTTGAGTATGTAGCCCGTCGAACGACCCGCTCCTGTTTTTTCGATTGCGCTGCAACTAACAAGCTGACCGAGGGTTCGTTTAACGGTTACCTCGCTGATATCGGGGCAGTTGGACCGGATGTCGGATTTCTTAATGACGCCGGGTCTCTGTTGAAATAGAACAGCGATGCGCGCTTGCTTCGACATGGGACGAGTGCTTGATTCAATTAAGGTACGCTGCTCGAGCTGTCGGTAGGCGGCCAGGGTTGTTCCGAGCATGAAACGGATAAAGGGTACTTCGGTGTTTTGATTTTCATTCCATCCAGTGGAGCTTGCAGCGAGGGCGTTGTAGTAAAGCGCTTTGTTGTCTTCAATAAGTCGCTCGATGCTGATGTAACGCGCAACGTCGTATCCAGTCTTTTCGAGCAGCAGCGTTGTAAGGAGCCGACTCATCCTGCCATTGCCATCGTTGAAGGGATGAATGCTAACAAAATCGAAGATAAAGCGGAGCGATATAAGGAGGGGATCGCAAACTTGGCGAGATAAAGCATCGTTGAGGGACTGGCAGGCTTCTTTAATAAGTCCCGGGGTTGCTAGAGCCGAAGGGGGCCTAAAGCGCACAAATCGATTACCTTGATCGTCAATGGAGACGATTTCGTTATCGCCATCTTTCCAATGGCCTCCATACGAGATTGCCGTGTGCGCCATGAGGTCACGATGCAACTGCAGAATGACCGATGGCGTTACGGGAATGGAATCGTGTTGCTCGTGAATAAGCGACAGCACATCTCGGTATCCAGCGATTTCTTCCTCTGCGCGGGAGCTTGGCTTGGCGGAATACGCCATGATCGCTTTGAGTCTTTTTTGGGTGGTAACAATTCCTTCAAGTCCGTTGGAGGATCGGGTGCTTTGGATCTTAGCCTCCTCCATTAGGGACGATAGAAGCTCGGGTTTGACTTGACTCAGAGCAAGCTGACGGCCTTTATGCTCGCGTATCGAGAGGAGGAGGTTGGTGATTGGAGTTGCTTCGAGTTCCGCTGGGACTGTGGTGTAATCGAACTGGCGCATGCGGCTCCTTTCGGTATCACGAACATACTTTCGATATCATAATACCATTAAATGATACCGAAAGTATGTTCGTGATACCGAAAACTGGAAACCATGGTTCATAACTGCTTGGAAAGTTCGGATTTGACTATCTTATTGTCTTGATCTGTAACAGTTAGACGGTTAAAAGTGGGCTACGTGTTACAGATTGAGATCTTTCAGCCCTGGTCGCCCGTTCGTCTAAATCTATAACAGTTAGGATTGAAAATCCCTGCTAGATGTTACAGATTGAGACAAAAGATTCGTTCAAGCCGAGCAAAAAGGCCGCAAGCGAACCCGTGGAGGGATTCGCATGCGGCCGACAGGGGGTATG
>CALLSU010000109.1:0-1349 GCA_938011935.1 uncultured Collinsella sp. | reverse complement strand
AGCTCTCCGTCATGGGAAACATCGAAACCCCGATGGCCCACGACCTATGCAAGCAGATCCGCCTGCTCGATGCCACCGACCCCAGCCGCCCCATCACCATATTTGTCGCCAGCGCCGGCGGAAGCGTGCGATCGGGTCTCGCGATCTATGACGCCATGCGCCTCGCATCGTGCCCCATCCGCACCGTCTGCCTGGAATTCGCCGCGTCCATGGGCGCCGTGATCTTTATGGGCGGCGACGATCGCCGTATGGCGCCCCATGCAGAGCTCATGATTCACGACCCGCTGATCCCCCAGGGGGCAGGCGGCTCGGCACTTGCGCTGCAGGCGTCTCATGCAGACCCGCAAGACCCTCACGCAAATCCTCTCGGACCGCAGCGGCCTCACGCCCAAGCGCATCCAGTCCCTCACTGCAAAAGACACCTACCTTTCGGCCAAGCGCGCCGTCGAGCTCGGCTTTGCCCACGAAATCCTCTCGACCACCAAGGAGGTCGCCCATGTCTAACCTCGCCAGCCGCCTCGCCGCATCTGAGTCCGCATCGTCCACCATCCTCGCCAAGGATCGAACGCTTTCCTGCGACACCCGCCAAACGGGACTCAACAACAACGCACTTGTAATCGGCCCCTCGGGAGCCGGCAAGACCCGAAACGTCCTCAAGCCCAACCTGCTGCAAATGAACGCAAGCTACATCGTGCTCGACACCAAAGGCACGCTCTGTCGCGAAGTGGGACCCGTGCTGGCAGCCCACGGTTACCGCCGACCTCAACACCGTCCCGGCCCGTGCGCCCGGCATCGAGCGCTGCGGCTACAACCCCCTGAGGCACATTCGCCGCAAGGCGGACGGCAGGCCCAACCAGCAGGACATCCTCTCGGTGGCAAAGGCCATCTGCCCCATCGAGGACAACAACCAGCCTTTTTGGGATCATGCGGCGGCAAACCTGCTGTCGTGTCTTGTCGCCTACGTCACCGAACAGCTACCCGCCGACGAGCAGACGATCAGCTCGGTCATCAAGCTGATCGAGCACCTGCAGGACGGTGCCACGGCCCGATTGTTTGACGATCTGATCACGACCGACCCCCAAAGCTATGCCCTCTCGCTATGGCGGCGCTACGCCATTACGCAAAATGCCGAGCGCATGCACGCGAGCATCGTCGGCATCCTTGCCGAAAAGGTCATGTGTCTGGGATTCGACGGTGCGGCACAGCTCTATCGTGAGTGCCATCAGGTGGACTTCGCTTCCATGGGACACACCCCCTGCGCCCTGTTTGTAACCGTAAGCGATATTGACCGCAATCTCGATCCGCTGACCGGCCTCTTTATTACGCAGGCGTTTATGGGCCACATTAGC
>CALLSU010000108.1:0-3801 GCA_938011935.1 uncultured Collinsella sp. | reverse complement strand
CCCCCCAAAACCCCCTTGGGGGCACCATCCCCCCGGGGGCCCCCCCGGTTAATTTTACCCCCCCCCCCACAACCCCCCGGGTTAAAAAACACACCGGGGGGCCGGCCCGGCCGCCGCCGGGACACGTACCCCCAATTAACTGTTCTTCATGACGATCGAATCCACGACATCGGCCACATTCTCGCAGCAGTCGGCGCAGTACTCCAGAAAGGCGTACACGTCACGCCAAGCGATGACCTCGAGCGGGTCCTTGCCGTTAACGTGCAGGTTACGCATGGCGTTGATGTAGAGTTCGTCTGCCTCGGACTCGATGGTGTTGATCTGGATGACGAGCTCGCGCAGCGTTTTGGACTTGCGGTAGTTGGGAAGCTCGACCATAAGGTCCTTCATGGCGCGGCAGGCATCGGTTACCTTGTGGGCGATGACGATGGCGTCGGGATGGATGCTCTGAATGTTGGTGAAGTAGACGCGCTGCACGACGCCCTCGATGCGGTCGAGCACGGTGTCGAGTGAGCAGCTCATCAGATCCAGATCCTCGCGTTCGAGCGGGGTGATAAAGGCGGTGAGCAAGGCGTCTTCGAGCTCATGGTGCTTCTTGTCTGCCGCATGCTCAATCGCGTGCATCTCCTCGAGCATGTCGTGGATCTGCGCGGGGTCAAAGTTCTCAAAAATCTTGGTGAGCAGCTCGGCGGCCTGGACGGCAAGGTCGGCGCAGGCGACGTAGTTGTCAAAGTAGAACGAATCGGGTTTCTTTGCCATGAGTGGGTCCTTTCGAGGCGAAGACGGGTGGGCGAAGTTTTGCGGTCCGGATGGACGCTCGGTGTGGCTAGAGGAACATCATGAACAGCTTGGCCATGACAAAGCTGATGAGTCCGCAGGCGGGGAAGGTGAAGAACCAGGTGAACATCATGTCCTTGACCACGCCGAAGTTGATAGCCGAAAGGCGCTTGACGGCACCGACGCCCATGATGGCGCAGGTCTTGATGTGGGTGGAGGACACGGGGATGCCGGTAAGGGTGGCAAGCAGCAGGTTTGCGGCGCCCGCGAGGTCGGCGGAGAAGCCCTGGTACTTTTCGAGCTTGACCATGCTCTGGCCGACGGACTTGATGATGCGCTCGCCGCCCACACTGGTGCCGATGCCCATGGTGGCCGAGCACAGCAGCATGATCCAGATGGGGATGCCGGCGTCGCCGACGCTAGTCTGGCCGTTGGCGAAGGCGACACCTAAAAAGAGCACGCCGATGAACTTCTGTCCATCCTGCGCGCCGTGCATAAAGCTCATGGCCGCAGCACTCGCGATCTGAGCGTATTTAAAGAAGACATTGGCACGTCGCCTGTTGGCGGCGGCGAAAAGAATCGAGACGAGTTTGCACAGGATCCAGCCCATGACAAAGCCCAGACCGATGGAGAGCGCCAGGCCGTAGATGACCTTCATCCACTCGTGGACGTTGACGCTGTTCGCGCCGCCGAGGGCGATGGCAGCACCGGTCAGGCCGGCGATAAGGCTGTGGCTTTGCGAGGTGGGGATGCCAAAACGCGACGCTGTGGCGCCGTAGACGACGATGGAGAAGAGCGCCGCGCAGAGGCACGCGAGTGCCATGGTGCTGTTTCCGCCAAAGTCGACGATATGTGAGATGGTGTTGGCGACGCTCGCGTTAAAGTGCGTCATGATGAGCACGCCCAAGAAGTTGAATGCGGCGCTCATGAGGATGGCGGCGCGGGCGGGCATGCAGCGCGTGGTGACGCAGGTCGCGATGGCGTTGGGCGCGTCGGTCCATCCGTTGACGAAGATGGCGCCGAGCGCGAGGATCACGGTGACGGCAAGGACTGGGTTCGACACAATTTGGCCGAGGAAGGTTGAGAACGTTACGTCCATATATGGGCTTTCTCGAAGTTTGCAGACACGTTACAAAAACATGATAAATCGTATCACCTCCTGTGGGTTTCTTTACCGAGTTCTGATGGGAGAAGTGAATTTTTTGGCACTAAAATTGAATATTAGCCCTGTTGACCGCGGGTATTCTTTTTGCTAACACGCCATGAGGACACGCGTACGCGCCCCAACACCCCAAAACCACAGTCTGTTCGCTTTACAACATGCAAACATGCGTTCGATAATAGAGGGCATGGAATATCGACAGACAGACGGCAAAACTCGGCGCGTGCACAAGCAGTATGTGGACGTCGTGGCTCGCATCCTCGCGGGCGGACAGGTCGTGCCGGTCACCGTCTGCTGGGTCGACGGCCGTTGTTTTACGATCGACGAAATTATCTCGACCACTGGGTTTGGCCTGATGGTCCACGGCATCCGTACGGCAACATATAAGGTGCGTTTTGGCGGGCACGCGACCGAGTTGTATCTGGAGGACCAGACGCGCGAGCGGGCGGACGGCTCGCAGGCGCACGTGATGCGTTGGTGGGTCTGGGCCTTTGATCGTACGCTTGAGGGCGAGCGCCGTAGGTAAGGACGTGCGGCATTCGGGTACAATGGCAGGAATCTTGTCACCTACGGCGCTGTCGTGCGCTTTTTGAAAGGACGAAGTATGAACGATATCCAGGGCTATCAGAACGGCCCCGTCGAGACCGGCGCAAGTCGCGCCAAGGAGATGTCGCCGCGCGCGTACAATCTCGCCATATCTGCCCTGATCTTCTTGGGCTTTTGCGCCATGGGTGCCGGCGCCTACTTTACGAGCACCATGTCGTTTGCGCGCATGATGATGAGCGGCGCCGCCCTGCCACTGGTCTTTGGCTCGTTTATTTTAACCATCGTCGGCATGGTCATGATGTCGGCTGCTGCGGGCAAGCAGTCCGTGGGTCTGTCCCTTGTGGGCTACGTAATCTTTGCGAGTACCTTTGGCCTGACGGCGTCGTTTGGTCTTGCCAACTACGACCTGCCTACCATTAACACCGCCTTTATCGCCACGGCCGCCATCACCTTTGTCTTTGGTGCGCTGGGCGTGACGTTCCCCAAGTTTTTCCAGCGCGTATATGGCATCGGCTTTGGCGTTCTGCTCGCCACTATTCTGGTTGAGATCGTGCTGATGTTCATGGGCGTCTCGCAGACCATCACCGACCTGATCGTGATCGTGGTGTTCGCCGGCTTCATCGGCTACGACACCTATGTGGCAACGACGGTGCCGCCCACGCTGCCCAACGCCGTGCTCATGGCATCCAACCTGTTCGTGGACATCATCAACGTGTTCCTGCGCATTCTGAACATCCTCGGCCGTCGCGATTAAAGCGCGGCATTGCGATGCTTCCTGCTGGACACGGTAAAACGATGCGAAAGGCGGTCCTTCGGGGCCGTCTTTTTTGTGCGCGGCGGGGTATCATGGATGGGAAAAGCCGATAGCGGCAGCGACAGGAAAGGTGGCCACGTATGGCAGACGTCGACAACAGGAACCGTAACCGCAGGTCCAACCGAGCGGGTCAGCCCAATCCCAAGCGCGAGGCCCGTGCCAAGGCCGCCGAGCGTCACGTGGCAACTGTGTCCGAAGCGTGCGCCAAGGATATCGAGCGTTCGCTTGCCGGTGTTCGCGAGTTTGACGGTATGCCTGCCGGCTTTGTCGCGGCGATGAAGGCCAAGGTTCAGAGTGCTGTGGCCCCCGAAGAGCAGGTCGCCGAGGACGTCGAGAACGCGGAGACTGCCGAGGTCGAGGCGGCGCCCGAGACCGAGGCGGCGCCCGAGCCCGTCGAGGAGCCTGCCGAGGAAATCGCCGAAGCTGAGTCCGCGCCTGCTGAGGAGCCCGCTCCGGTCCTGCCCGAGGTCACTGTGCTTGATGCCTCCGCCACGCAGGCAAT